>CALEZJ010000357.1 GCA_937927885.1 uncultured Paracoccaceae bacterium
GCTTTCTGGGCATCCAGTTCGACCGGCGTGGCGATGAGTTGACGGCGATCCTGCCCTTTGACGAGAAGCTGATCGGCAACCCGTTTCTGCCTGCGATCCACGGCGGGGTGACCTCGGCCTTTCTGGAAATCACCGGGATGATCGAACTGAGTTGGTCGATGCTGTGGGAAGAGATGGAGAAGGGTACGCTCGATCCCCGCGCGCTGGACGCCGAGCACCTGCCGCGCCTGCCAAAGACCATTGATTTCACAGTGGATTACCTGAGGTCCGGCCTGCCGCGCGATGCCTACGCGCGGGCAAGGGTCAACCGCTCGGGGCGGCGGTACGCCAGCGTTCACGTCGAAGCATGGCAGGACAACCGCAGCCGCCTTTTTGCGCAGGCGACCGGGCATTTCCTGATCCCCAGCCGCGAAGCGCGCGAATGAGCGCAACCGGCGCGCCGTCACTGACGAATCGGCGTGTGCTGGCCATCGCCCTGCCGATCGTTCTGGCCAATGTCACCGTGCCTCTGCTGGGGCTGGTCGATACTGCCGTGATCGGGCAGATGGGGCAGGCGGCTCCGATCGGCGCGGTGGGGCTGGGCGCGATCATCCTCGCGGTCTTCTACTGGATGTTCGGCTTTCTGCGCATGGGCACCACCGGCCTGACCGCGCAGGCCCATGGCGCCGGGGACGCACCCGAGGCAGCGGCGATCCTCAAGCGCGGTCTGTTGATTGCCGGGGCCTCGGGCCTTTGCCTGATCGCTTTGCAGGTGCCGATCTTCCGGGCCGCCTTTTTCCTTGCCCCGGCTTCCGACGCGGTCGAATCCTTGGCGGGCGAGTATCTGGCGATTCGCATCTGGGGGGCGCCCGCGACCATCGGCGCCTATGCGCTGACCGGCTGGCTGATCGCCCTGGAGCGCACTCGGGCCGTGCTGGTGATCCAGCTTGTCACCAACGGGCTCAATATCGCGCTCGACCTGTGGTTCGTGTTGGGGTTGGGCTGGGGTGTGCCGGGTGTCGCCTTGGCCACCCTGATCGCCGAATATTCCGGCCTCGCGCTGGGCCTTTGGCTGTGCCGCGAGGGATTGCGCACCCTCGGCGCGCGGGTGTTCGATGCCGCGCGACTAAGGCGCATGGCCTCGGTCAACGGCCATATCATGCTGCGCTCGATCTTGCTGCAGGGGTGCTTTACCGCCTTTCTGTTCCTCTCATCGGGCCGTGGAGATCTGATCATCGCCACCAACCACGTCCTGCTGCAATTTCTGGAACTGATGGCCTATTTGCTGGACGGCTTCGCCTTTGCCGCCGAAACGCTGGTCGGTCAGGCCTACGGCGCCCGCAACCGCGCCAGCCTGTCCCGGGCGGTGCGGCTGACCGCAGTTTGGGGGGTCGGCGGCGCGGTGCTGATGGGCGTGTTCTTTGGTCTTGCCGGTCCCGCGATCATCGACCTGATGACCACCGCCCCCGATGTGCGGGCCGAGTCGCGGATTTATCTGCCATGGATCGTGCTGGCGCCAATTCTCGGCATTGCCGCCTGGATGTTCGATGGCATCTTCATCGGCGCCACGCTGACGCGCGAGATGGTTCTGACCGCCGCCATCTCGGCCGCGACCTATGCGCTGATGGTCTGGATGCTGTGGGGCTGGGGCAACCACGGGCTCTGGGCGGCGCTGATGATCTTCAATATCACCAGGGGCGCCACGCAGGCGCTCTATTATCCCCGCATCGCCAAAGCCCTGACATGACCCCAGACCAGATCGCCCGCCTGTTCACCCGCCCCGACGGCACCTATGCGTTTGCCCGCTGGGGCCGCCCCATCGTGCCGGTTGTGTTCGGGGTCGAGGACACGACCCTGAGCGTGGTCAAGGGCGCGGTCGAGGCCATGGTGACCCTTGCCGGGCACCAGATGGCCGAGACGGACCCGGAACTCGGCGCCAACCTGATGATCTTTTTCCTGCGCGACTGGGACGAGCTCTCGGCGGTGCGCGATCTGGGCCGTCTGGTCGAGGGGCTGGAAACGCTGGTGCCCCGCCTCAAGGCGCAGGAGGCCACGCAGTATCGCGCGTTTCGCTTTGACGAGGCGGGGGCGATCAAGGCCGCCTTTGTCTTTGTGCGCATGGAGGCGACCATGGCGCAGCTCCCGGCCGAGGACATCGCCCTGATGCAGGCGGTGCAGGTGATCCTGCTCTGGGCCGAGGGAGCGCTGCGCGAAATTCCCCCTCTGGCGCGCGCAGGCGATGTCGCCGTCCTGCGCCCCGATTTCGCCGCCCTGATCGCGGCGGCCTATGACCGGATGATGCCAATGGCGGCAGGGGATAGCAGCCATGCCCTTCGGCTGGCGGCCAGGGTGAGGTAAGGGCCAAGGCCCACGCGGGGGTCAAGCGTCTCCGCCTTCAGCAGAATCAGCAATATGAAAAGCCGAGCAACGGGTTTTGGGCTCGACCTCTTTCCTCGCTCCGGCGCCAGGCCTATCTTCGCCCAATGCATACACACGCAGTAATCGTCCACTACGAAGACACTGACCTCTCGGGCTTTGTCTATCACGCCAATTACCTCAAGTTCATCGAGCGCGCGCGGTCTGACTGGGTGCGGCACCTGGGGATCGACCAGAACGCCCTGCGCGCCTCGGGGCTGGTCTTTGCCGTCCACCGGATCGAGGCCGATTTCCTTGCGCCTGCGCGGCTTGATGACCGCCTGACCGTCACCACTACCCCCGTCGCCCGCACACCGGCGCGGCTGGTGCTGGATCAGCGCATCCAACGGGGCGACACCCCACTCTTCGCGGCGAAGGTCACCCTTGTCGCCATGTCGACCGACGGGCGCCCGCGCAGGCTGCCGCCAGGCCTGAAAGAGACCGACTGAAACAGTTCGGCGGAAATCTGTAACAATCGCGTGCCCGCGTTGGCTTTGACTTGGAAACCGGCTAGAATCACCGCAAACGAGGGTGATCACGCCTGAACCACCCCGGCCCCGAGCAGGATACGACGTAATGGACCCTACACCTCTGGCCCACGCCAGCGAGATCGATTTTTCGCTCATCGCTCTTTTCATGCGCGCAACGCTGACCGTCAAACTGGTGATGATCCTGCTGATCGCGGCCTCGATCTGGTCCTGGGGTATCATCATCCAGAAACACCTGGTTTTCCGTCGTGCCCGAGCGCAGGCGGCCGCGTTCGATGCGGCTTTCTGGTCGGGCGAACCGCTGGACGAATTGCACGCGCGTATCGGTGCGAACCCGGGCAGTGGTCCGGCGCGGGTCTTTGCCGCAGGGATGGCGGAATGGCAGCGTTCGCACCGCCAGGACGGGGCGTTGATCCCGGGGGCAGCGCAACGCATCGACCGCAGCATGGATGTCGCCATAGACCGCGAGACTCGTGATCTGAACGCAGGGCTGACCTTCCTCGCCTCGGTCGGCTCGGCCAGCCCCTTCATCGGGCTCTTTGGCACGGTCTGGGGTATCAAATACGCCTTCGAGGAAATCGCGCTGGCGCAATCGACGAACCTTGCCGTCGTGGCCCCGGGTATCGCCGAAGCGTTGCTGGCCACCGGGCTGGGCCTCCTGGCCGCGATTCCAGCGACGATCTTCTATAACAAACTCAGCGATGACAGTGACACCATCGCCTCGGGTTACGAGCAATTCGCCGACGAATTCGGCACCCTCCTGTCGCGAAACCTGGACGGCTGAGATGGGCGCGCAGGCGATCAAGCGGCAGGGAGGTTCGGGCACGCGTCGGCGGCGGCGCGGGCATGCGGCGAAGATGTCCGAGATCAACGTAACGCCTTTCGTGGATGTGATGCTGGTACTCCTGATCATTTTCATGGTCGCCGCGCCGATGCTGACCGTCGGCGTGCCGGTGGAATTACCGCGCACCGCCGCGGCGGCACTGCCGGCCGAGCAGGAGGAACCGCTCAGTATCACCTTGACCGCCGACGGACAGATCCTGCTGATGACCACCGAGGTCGCGCCTGACACGCTGATCCCCCAGCTTCAGGCCATCGCCGCCGAACGGCGCAACAACCGGGTGTTCCTGCGCGCCGACGGGGCGATTCCCTATGCGCGCGTTGTGCAGGTGATGGGCGCGCTGAACGCGGGCGGGTTCAACAACATCGGGCTGGTGACGGACACAGGGGGGCCTGATTTCGGGGCCCAGCCGAGCCGGTAAGCGACCATGGCGCGCGTGGCACAGATTCCTTTGAACACGGGGCAAAAGGCCTCGCTGGTCCTGCACGGCGGGTTGATCCTGTGGGTGCTGGTGTTCGATCTGTTCCAGGCGCCTGACAGTTCGCTGATGCCTGCTGCGACCGAGGTGGCAATCATTTCGGCGCAGGATTTTGCCGAGATGCTCAGCGCGGCGCCGCCCCCGGCTCCCGCGCCCGAACCTGTTCCGGCGCCTGCACCGGCACCCGTGCCCGAGCCCGCGCCAATCACGCCGCCCGAGCCCATCAGCACGCCCGCGCCCGTGACCCCACCGGCACCGCCGCCCGAACCGCCGCAGGCTGCGGTGGTGGCGCCGACTGTGACGCCCGATGCCAGTCTCCGCCCGGTGCAGCGCCCGGCCGAGCGGGTGGCCTCCGAGGCTGCGCCGACGCCGACTCCCGGTGTGACGATCGCCCCGCGCGATCAGGCGGCGGTGGCCCCGGACGCCGACGCAACCATCACCGCGCCCGAGGCGCAGGAGGCCACCCAGCGCGAGGCCGCGGCGACTGAAACAGTGACCGAAGCCACCACGATCAGCGAGACCGAGCCCGCCCGGCGCACCGCCACCGCACCCGAGGTCAGCCTGCGTCCGCGGCAGCGCCCCGCCCGCCTGGCCGAGCCCGCGCCGACGCCAGCCGCAGCGGCCGCACCGTCACCCGCGCCGGTGCCGACACCCGCTCCTCCGCAGGGTCCCAGTGCCAGCGCGGTCAACGATGCTTTGGCGCAGGCGCTGGCCGGTGCGCTCGAGGAACCGGCGGGTCTGCCGCAGGCCGAAATCGACGGCCTCAGGCTGAACATCGAATCGTGCTGGAACGTCGGCCTTCTCAGCCAGGAGGCGTTGGGGGTAGTCCTGACCATCGCCTTCGAAATGACGCCCGATGCCCGCCCGGTTCCGGCCTCGATTCGCCAGGTTGCGGCGCAGGGTGGCGGGTTGGCGGCACAGCAGGCGGCGTTCGATGCCGGTCGCCAGGCTATCGTGCAATGCGGCGTCAATGGTTATGGCCTGCCCGCCAACCTCTTTGAACAATGGCGCCTTGTCGAGATCACCTTCAACCCTGCACGGATGAGCAACCGATGACCCAAATTTCCCGTCGCCCCGTGCTGAGTCTGCTGGCCGGGTTCGCCCTCGCGCCCAAGGTGGCGTTGGCCCAGACCCCGCTGCGCATCGAGATCACCGAGGGTGTGATCGAACCCGTGCCCTATGCGATCCCCGATTTCATCCCCGAAAACTCGGCCGGCGGGCAATATGCTGCTGCCCTTGCGCGGGTGATCGCGAACAACCTGACCGGGACCGGGCTGTTGCGCGAAATCCCGTCGACCGCCCATATCGGGCGCATCACCAGCTTTGATGCGCCGGTGCAATTCCCCGACTGGCGCGCTATCAATGCGCGCGCGCTGATTACCGGCGCGGTGCGGGTCAACGGCCAGCAGATCACCGTCAAGTTCCGGCTTTTTGACGTGGTTTCAGGCCAGCAACTGGGCGACGGATTGCAACTGGACGGGCGCACGGACGCCTGGCGGCGCATGGCGCACCGGGTTTCGGATCAGGTCTATCAGCGACTGACCGGCGAGACCGGCTATTTCGACAGCCGGGTGGTGTTCATTGCCGAGAGTGGCCCGCGTGAAGCACGCCGCAAGCAGGTGGCAATCATGGATCAGGACGGCGAGAATGTGCAGTTCCTGACCGACGGAAGCGCCCTGGCCATTGCACCGCGCTTTTCGCCGACCGGCGACCGCATCCTGTTCACCAGCTACGAGACCGGCTTTCCGCGGATCTATCTGATGGATGTCGCAACCCGGCGTCGTCAGGTGGTGGGCGACCAACCCGGCACCATGACCTTTGCGCCGCGCTTCTCGCCCGATGGCGGGTCGATGATCTATTCGCTCTCGGTCGACGGCAGCACCGATCTCTACATGTTGAACATCGCCAATGGCCAACGCTGGCAGTTGACGCAATCGGGGGCCATCGACACCGCACCCTCGTTTGCCCCCGACGGCACGCGGATCGTGTTCGAAAGCGATCGCTCGGGTACGTCGCAGATCTATGTGATGCCCTTGCAAGGGGGGGCGGCCACGCGCATCAGTCAAGGACAGGGGCGCTATTCGACGCCGGTCTGGTCCCCGCGCGGGGATCTGATTGCCTTTACCAAGTCGCACAACGGCCGGTTCCACATCGGTGTGATGCGCACCGATGGTTCGAACGAACGTCTGCTGACGGCGAGCTATCTCGACGAAGGCCCGACTTGGTCGCCCAATGGAAGGGTGATCATGTTCACCCGCGACGAGCCCGGAACCAATCCCGCGCTGATGTCGGTTGACATCACCGGGCGCAACCTGCGCCGTGTGCCGACGCCCGGCGCTGCCTCGGATCCTGCATGGTCGCCGCTTCTGCCCTGAGGCCTGCGACCGACCCTGCGACAACGTGAACCAACCCCGATTCCCCCGACGCCACCGGTCTGTTAGACTGGGCGTTGGGCAGGATGAACAACAAGGATACGACACCATGAACCTAATCACCAAGGCGATCCTTCTGGTCGCGGCTCTGGCGCTGGCCGCGTGTAACAATCCGCGCGGCGGTGACTTTAACGATCCGCTAAGCGGTTCGGGCGGCATCACCTCGAGCGCGCTGGGCGATCCGAACGATCCGACGTCGATTGCGTATTTCAACCAGACCATCGGTGACACGGTGAATTTCACCGTCGATTCCAGCGATCTCTCGGCGCAGGCGCAGACCATCCTGCGCACGCAAGCCGTCTGGCTGAACCGCTTTCCGACCTATCAGATCCTGATCGAAGGTCACGCGGACGAACGTGGGACGCGCGAATATAACGTGGCGTTGGGTGCGCGGCGGGCGGCACGGGTGCAGCAGTTCCTGATTGCCGAAGGCGTCAGCGCCAGCCGGATCCGAACCGTGAGCTATGGCAAGGAACGCCCCGTCGAGGTTTGCGCCGAGCAGCGCTGCTGGGATGCGAACCGCCGCGCCGTGACTGCGGTGTCGCGCTGAGCGAAGTCGGGCATAGGGAAGGGGGGCCTTCTGCCCCCCTCTGCGCGTGCCGCGCATTCACCCCACGAGAGTATTTTCGCCAAGATGAAGGGGCAGGGTCATGAGTGACCCGGCCCCTTTGGCCTGTTTGGAGGCGGCCTGTGATGGCCTGTCGCGGGTGGGTGTCGCGGTATCGGGCGGAGGGGACTCGGTAGCTGCTCTCGCGCTCGCGGTCGACATTTTGGGCCCTGCGCGCGTCGCGGCGGTGACGGTGGATCACGGTTTGCGCCCCGAGGCAGCGGCCGAGGCGGACTTTGTGGGTGGGGTTTGTGCCCGACTAGGGGTCGAGCATGCTGTACTTCGATGGGACGGGGTGCACAGAGGCAATCTGATGGAGGCCGCGCGCACGGCGCGCTTGCGGCTGATCGCCGATTGGGCACGAGGCAGGGTGGATGCGGTCGTGCTGGCCCACACGCTGGATGACCAGGCCGAGACCGTCCTGATGCGGCTGGCCCGGGGTTCGGGTGTCGATGGGCTCTCTGGCATGGCGGCGCAGCGCTGGGCATTCGGAGTGCTCTGGCTCAGGCCCTTCCTGAGGGTGACGCGAGCGGCGTTACGAGCCGAATTGCGCGCGCGCGGGCAGGGTTGGGTCGAGGATCCGACCAACGCCGATCCGGCCTATCTCAGGGTGCAGGCACGGCGGGCGCTGGACGCCTTGGCATCGCTGGGGATCACGGCCGAAGGGCTGGCGGTCACGGCTTGGCGCATGCGCCGTGCGCGCGAGGCGCTGGAGAGCGATGTGCAGGCGGCGCTGGACACGCTGGTGCGCGAAGAGCGCGGTACGCTGCTTATCGCCGAAGGTGCGCGTTCGCTGACCGACGAAATCCGGCTGCGGATGTTTGCACATCTGCTGGGGCATCTGGGCGGTTCGCATTATCGTCCCAGACTGGCTGAATTGGAACGGCTGGTTCGTACCGGACAGGGAACACTGGGAGGCTGCGTGCTGGCGCCACGGGGTACCGGCTGGCGACTGTGGCGCGAGGCGCGGGCGGTTCGCAGTAGTCTGCCATGGGATGGGCGCTGGACGCTGGTGGGGGGCGACGGCGCCCCGGCCATGATCGCTGCGCTGGGAGAGGCAGGGCTACTGACGTTGAGTCGGCAAGCGGCGGCAGGGATGCACGCGCATTGGCGCGATACCGGTTTGCCCCGCTCTGCGCTGGCTGGGCTGCCCGCGGTCTGGCGCGATGGGCGGCTGATCGCCTCGCCCCTGACCTGCTGGCCGCAGGGATGGACGTTGAATGCGCAGCCTTTGGCTCCGATTGTCACCCCGGCGTCACTATCGCATTGAAGTCACCCGCTGCATCACTATCTTAGAGGCAACTGGCCCGACGTGGCCGCGAAAGTGGAGAGCCCCGTGGGCAACGCGCGCAATTTCGCCTTCTGGATCGTCCTGTTCTTTCTGATGATCGTACTGTTCACGCTGTTCAACAACGGCAGTGGCACGACAGCAGGGCGGACCATCGGCTATTCGGATTTCCTGGCACGGGTCGAAGCGGGCGAGGTCAGCCGCGTGGTCATCGACGGCGAGACGCTGCGGGTGACCGACCGGTCGGGGCAGGCCTACACAACGATCCGCCCCTCGGGCGAGAACACGACCGAGCGACTGCTTGGCTCTAACGTGTCGATCGAAGCCCGCGCGCAGGAGCGTTCGGGCCTGATGTCGGCGATCTCGGTCTGGCTGCCGTTCCTCTTGTTGATCGGCGTGTGGATCTTCTTCATGAACCGCATGCAGGGCGGCGGCAAAGGCGGCGCGATGGGCTTTGGCAAGTCGAAAGCCAAGCTCTTGACCGAAAAGCACGGCCGCGTGACCTTTGACGACGTGGCCGGCATCGATGAGGCCAAGGACGAACTGGAAGAGATCGTCGAATTCCTGCGTAATCCGCAGAAGTTCAGCCGCTTGGGCGGCAAGATTCCGAAAGGCGCGCTGCTGGTCGGCCCGCCCGGCACCGGTAAGA
>CALEZJ010000358.1 GCA_937927885.1 uncultured Paracoccaceae bacterium
CGCGCGCACCCGGCGCCTGATCGGCGAAAAAGCGGAAATTCTCGGCCGCGCGCAAGGCCGCCTTGGACATGAATCGCCAGGCCTGCCCGGTGTCCCAGCATTCGCACAGCGCGATGTCATCGGCCCGCGCCTCGATCCCGTCCGCGATCTTGTGCAGGATCGCCTTGCGCTTGGCGCCGTCCGTCGCCGCCCAGGCCGCAAACGCCGCCTTGGCCGCCCGCGCCGCCGCGTCGATATCCGCCGCCGTACCGCGCGAAACCGGCGCGATCAGGCTCTCGTCCACCGGCGAGCGGGTCTCGAACGTGGCACCCAGCGGCATGTCCTGCCCGTTGATGAGGTTGCGAATTCCGCCCTCGCGAAACCGCGCCAGATGCGCCTCAAGTCGGGCCAGACGGGCGGAAAGGTCACTCATGCCTGCATGTCCTTTGGCAGAAAGCGGCGGATGGAACTGGTCTTTGGGCTGAGGTCAGGGTCAATGTCGCGCATTTCCAGGGACAGCATCAGCGAGTTCACGGCCAGATCGGCGGCGCAAAAGGCCTCGGCGGCGGCAAAGATCATCGCCGTGGCGCGCGCCTTGTCCGCCTGACTGCGCCCCCCGCGCAGCCGCACGGAAATGTCGAGGAACGCATGCCCCGGCTGGCCATCCGCGATCAGCACATGATCCGCCGCATGGGCGCGCACCCGGACACCTGCGGGCGGGAAGACGCCGCTCGCCACCGCCGCATCGCGCAGCGCCACCAGAAGCCCCGGCATGTCCAGCCGCCCCTCCAGATTGCGCGAATATTCGATGGACAGATGCGGCATCAGACCCTCCCTGATACTTGCTTTGTTAAGTGATTGCCCGCCCCCTGTCAATCCCGCTTGATTTGCGCCCCCCGATCCGCCACACGGGCGCCATGACCAAGACCCCCCTGCGCAAGACCGCCCGCTCGCTGCCGATCGCGCTTTTGCGCGCGCGCGAAACCGTCATGGGTCCGGTGCGCGAGATGCTGGCGACAAGCGGCGTCAATGAACAGAAATGGCGCGTGCTGCGCGTCCTCGACGAATCCGGGCCGCTGGACCAGAGCCTGCTGGCCGAACGCGCCTGCCTGCAACTGCCGTCGCTGACACGGATCCTGCAAGCGATGCAGGACCAGGGGCTGGTCACGCGCCAGACCGACCCCGACGACCGCCGCCGCTCGATCGTCACCCTCACCGGGGCCGGATCGGACCTGCTCGAAGCCCATGCGGCCGCCAGCCTCGCCCTCTTCGCGCGCCTCGAAACCGCCTATGGCCGCGAACGCCTCGAACACCTGCTCGACCTGCTCGAAGCCCTCAGCGCCACCGACCTCAAGAACTGACCGCGGCGCCCCTTCATCTGTCCGCAAATATCCTCAGGGGGTGAATTGGCCGCAGGCCAAGAGGGGGCGCGAGCGCCCCCTTCCTTCCTCAGATGCTCAGGCAGATGTACTTCAGCTCCAGGAAATCCTCGATCCCGTGACGGCTGCCCTCGCGGCCCAGGCCCGATTGCTTGACCCCGCCAAAGGGCGCGACCTCGGTCGAAATGATCCCGGTGTTGACCCCGACGATGCCGTATTCCAGCGCCTCCTGCACGCGGGTCACCCGGCCGACATTCTGCGCGTAGAAATAGCAGGCCAGACCAAAGATCGTGTCATTGGCATAGCGGATCGCCTCGTCCTCGGTCTCGAACCGGAACAGCGGCGCCAGCGGACCAAAGGTCTCCTCCTGCGCCACCTTCATGCCCTGCGTGACGCCGGTCACCACCGTCGGCTCAAAGAACGTGCCGCCCAGCGCATGCGGCTTGCCGCCGGTCAGCACGGCCCCGCCATGATCCAGCACATCCTTGATGTGCTCCTGCACCTTTTCCACCGCCGCGCCGTTGATCAGCGGCCCGGTGGTCACCCCCTGCGCCAGACCGTCGCCGACCTTCAGCTTTTCCACCGCCGCACGCAGTTTTTCCGCGAAGGCGTCATAGACCCCGGCCTGCACATAGATGCGGTTGGCGCAGACGCAGGTCTGGCCGTTGTTGCGGAACTTGGACATCATCGCGCCTTCGACCGCCGCATCCAGATCGGCGTCATCGAACACGATGAAGGGCGCGTTGCCGCCCAGTTCCATCGAGCATTTCATCACCTGATCGGCGGCCTGGCGAAAGAGGATGCGCCCCACCTCGGTCGAGCCGGTGAAGGTCAGCTTGCGGACGATCGGGTTCTCGCAGAATTCCTTGCCGATATCCGAGGACCGCTTCGAGGTGATGACCGAGAAGATGCCCTTGGGCAGGCCCGCGCGTTCGCCCAGCACGGCCAGCGCAAGCGCCGATAGCGGCGTTTCGGCGGCGGGACGGGCGACGAAGCCGCAGCCCACGGCCAGGGCCGGGGCGCATTTGCGGGTGATCATCGCGTTCGGGAAGTTCCAGGGCGTGATCGAGGCCACGACGCCGATCGGCTGCTTGAGCACGGTCAGGCGCTTGTCGCGCTGATGGCCGGGGATCGTTTCGCCATAGACGCGCTTGGCCTCTTCGCCGAACCATTCGATGAAGCTGGCAC
>CALEZJ010000359.1 GCA_937927885.1 uncultured Paracoccaceae bacterium
AAACGATCATCTTCGGCACTCCCAGGGGCAGGGTGCGCATCGCGGGGGCGACAATCGCAGTCCCTCCGGAACCCCCGGCTGAAAGCACCCCGGCGATACCCTGCTGGCGAGCGATCCATCGGGCAAAGGCCAGGGTCATGCCCGCGACGGACTCCCCCCGGTCGCCGGTAAAGACCCCGGCCGCGCCGCGCGGATGAAAGGCCGCCACCTGATGCGCGGCGATGTCGGCGCCCGTGTGGCGGCCCGAAGTGGACAGGTCCACCAGTCGCACCGCCAGCCCCGCGGCGCGGATCAGGTCCCGCATATGGCGCAACTCGGCGCCCTTGGTGTCCAGCGTGCCCGCGACCAGCACCACCTCGGCCCCGACCGGGGCAAGGGGCCGCGCCTCGGCGGCGAGAGGGCTGACCGGACCGCTGGTCTGTGCCCGGGCCAGGCGCTCGTGCACCGCATAGGGGAGGGGTTGCGACCAGCGGTTGGGCACCTTGGGATTGGCCTGCCAGATCCGTATGTTGCCGGGAAGGCCAGGGGGTGCGGCGGGTGTCTGGGCAGGTGCAGCTTCACTGGCGGGAGACTCGTCATGACCGTGGCGCCCGACGCCCAGCAATCGCTGCTGCAAGGCGCGGTCCGCGGCCAGTTCCAGTGCGTGTACGCTGCGCGCCCCCCGCCCGTTGACCATGATGGCGACAGTGTCCGCCACGGCGCAGGCCACGCCGATGTTCTGCTCGATCACCAGAACGTCGATATCGCCCGCCTCGCCGAGACGGATCAGCATGTCCTCGACCTGCGCGACGATCACCGGGGCCAGACCCTCGGTCGGTTCGTCCATCACCAGAAGGCGCGGGTTCTGCAACAGCGCGCGGCTGATCGCCAGCATCTGCTGCTCGCCGCCCGAAAGCTCGCCGCCGCCATTGCCCTTGCGCTCGGCCAGGCGGGGGAAGGTGGCATAGATGCGCTCGACCGACCAGGCGCCGCCCTTGCGCTCGACCATCCTAAGATGCTCGTCGACACTGAGCGATCGCCACAGCCTCCGACCCTGCGGCACATAGCCGACCCCCATGCGTGCGATTTCGTTCGGGCTGCGACCAACCAGCGACTGCCCGGCCAGCGTGATCGACCCGCTGGCGATGGGCACCAGCCCCATGATCGCCTTGCACAAGGTGGTCTTGCCCATGCCGTTGCGGCCGACCACCGACAGCACGCCCGCGCCCAGCCGCAAATCCACTCCCTGCAGGGCGTGGCTGGCGCCGTAGAAGATGTTGAGCCCCCGGACCTCGAGGGCGGCGGGTCCGCTGCGCTCAGCCATGGCTGTGACTCCCGTCGCCCAGATAGAGTTCCTGCACCTCGGGGTCGCTTTCGATCTCTGCCGGGGTGCCCTCCTTGAACACCCGCCCGTTGTGCATCATCGTCACCGACTCGGCGACGCGCAGCGCGACATCCATGTCATGTTCGATGATGATATAGCCGATATGCCCGGGCAGTCCGTTCAGGATAGCCACAAGATCGCGGCGTTCGGTTGGCGACAGGCCCGCGGCGGGTTCGTCGAACAGGATGAAGCGCGGCGCCCCGGCCAGTGCCAACGCAATTTCGAGTTGCCGCTGCTGGCCATAGCTTAGTTCCGACACCAGCGTATCCTGCACCTCGGTCAGGCGCACGGCCTCCATCAGTTCGGCGGCGCGTGCGGTCAACGGATCGGAACGACGCGGGCGCAGCAGCGAGAACCGCGCCCGGCTGACCCCCCGGCAGGCGATATAGACGTTGTCGGCCACGCTGAGCCCGCCGAACAACAGGCTGATCTGATAGGTGCGCCGCAGGCCCCGGCGGATGCGCTCATGCGCGGGAAAGGTTGTCACATCCTCGCCGAACAGGCGGATCGTGCCCGAGGTTGGCAGGAAGTCTCCGGTGATGCAGTTGAACAGCGTGGTCTTGCCTGCCCCGTTCGATCCCAGCACCGCGCGTCGTTCTCCCGGGCGGACGGAAAAGGTCACGTCGCTGATTGCCGCCAGTGCGCCGAAGAGCTTGGTCACCCCGCGCAGTTCCAGAGCATTGCCCGAGGCCACCGACGACAGCGAGCGCGGGTCGGTCGTGGTCATTGTCACGGCGTGCCTCCATCGCCAAGCGGATCACGCCGCTTGTGCCGCCGCGCCTGCCAGCGCTCCCACAGGCCGAGGACCCCGTCCGGCGAGAAGAAGACGATCAGCACGAAACCGAGCCCGATCAGGGTCTTGAACCGTTCGGTCGACAGGCCGAAGGCGGTCAGCACATCCGGGCTGAAGGTGCGCAGCAGCACATAGATCACGGCGCCGATGAAGGGTCCGATGGGGCGTTTCACCCCGCCGACCACGGCGATCACCAGAATGTCGATCACCACCGGAATGCCCACTGTGCCAGGGCTGATCTGGCTGTTCTGCCAGACCAGCAGGATCCCGCCCACCGCAGCGATCACGCTGGCAAAGGTATAGGCGGCGATGCGATGCGCCGTCACGTTGAAGCCCAGCGCCGCCATGCGCCGCGGCCCGTCGCGCACCCCTTGCAGCGCCAGCCCAAAGGGACTGCGCGCCACATAGGTCACAGCGGCCAGGCTGAGCGCGGCGCAGCCCAGAGTGAGATAGTAAAAGGGCACGGGATCGCGCCAGTTCACCCCGAACAGGGGCGGCGGCAGGACACGGTTGAACCCGGTGTAGCCGTTGAAGATCCCGTAATTCTGCCGCGTGAAATAGAAAAAGGCCGCCGCGACTGCGAGGGTGATCATGATTGTGTAGATCCCCTCGGTGCGCACCGCCAGCGCACCGACGATCGTGCCAAAGAGGGCCGCGATCCCGATGGCGACCGGGATGTTCAGCCACCAGGGCCAGTTCAGGCTGATCTCGGCCATGCCCGAGGTGCCCAGGATGGCGACCATGTAGCCCGCAAGTCCCGCGACCGACATCTGGATCAGGCTGACCATCCCGCCGTACCCGGCCAGGAACATCAGGCTGAGCGCGATCATCCCCAGAATGAAGCTCCATCCGAAAACCTGGAACAGCCAGAAATTGTTCGCGATCAGCGGCATGATCAGCAAGAGGAACGCCACTGCCCAGAACGGCAAAGGCAGCTGCACCAGCCATCCGGGGCGCGTCTGCGCAGGCTTGCCGTTCAGAATGTCGCCAAGGGGATCCCCAGACCGGTCGATCTGTACCATGTCAGCGAGTCCTTCCCAACAGGCCCTGCGGGCGGAACGCCAGCACGGCCACCATGATCAGGAATGTGAAGACCACCGAATAGGTCGGGGCATAGACCAGCCCCATCTGCTCCGAGATGCCGATGATCACCGCCCCCAGCGCCGCCCCCGGAATCGAGCCCATGCCGCCCACGATCACCACCACCAGGCTGGCGAGCAGAAACCGCGTGTCCTCTCCCGGGGTCAGCGACTGAAACGTGCCGCCGACGATGCCGCCGATCCCCGCAAGCCCGGCACCAAAGCCGAACACAGCCAGAAATACCCACTGGATGCGCACCCCCGAGGCCGCCAGCATCTCGCGGTCATCCACCCCGGCGCGGATCAGCATGCCAAGGCGTGAGCGGTTCAGCACCAGCCACATCAGCACGCCGATCACGATGGCGGCCAGAAGGATCGCGATGCGCACCGCCGGATAACTGAGATAGGTCGCCTCGCCCGCCCGGTTGACCCCGACCACGATCGGCACCTGCGCGGGCCCTGACAGCCAGTCCGGCGTCTGGATCGTGTAGCTTTGCCCGCCCCACCACCACAGCATCAGGTCGGCCAGTACCACCGACAGACCGATGGTCACCAGCGTCTGGCGCAGCTCTTCGCCCTCCATCCGGCGAAAGACCTGATTTTGCAAAATCATCCCGACAATCGCGACGATGACGAAGGACACCGGAAAGGCCAGCAACCAGGACCCGCTGCGCTCGGAGACCTCGAACCCAATATAGCCGCCCAGCAGATACAGCGACCCATGGGCCAGATTGACGTTGCGCATCAGCCCGAAAATCAGCGTAAAGCCCGACGCGACCAGGAAATACAGCGCCCCCAGCGTGATCCCGCCAAAGAGCGCGTTCAGGAACAGCCGCTTGCGGCCCAGCAGGGCCTCCATGTCAGACGTCCAGGGGCTCAGGATCAGCCACAACAGAATCGCAAGGCCCAGCACGATCACGGCCGACCACACCGGATTGCGGCTTACGAACCCTCGCACGTCTCTCCTCCCCAAAGGCAGCGCCCGGTTGTTCCGACTGGCGGTCCCGGGTGCTTGTCCGAGGTCAGGCTAGCCCGAGGTGTCGGTGTCTTGCGTACCCGAGTGTCTGATCCTTAGGCTCGGGGTCGCAAAAAAAGCGCGTCAGCCCTGGGTGGTGACCTGAACGATGCGTCGATAGGCGCTGGGCGCCACGACCCCGTTTCCGATGAAGAACCGCGAAAAACTGGCCTGACTGGAAAAGCCCAGATCGAATCCGATGTCGGTGACCGGGGTCTCGGTGGCGGCAAGGCGGTTGATCGCCTGCTCCATGCGCAAGGAATTCAGATAGATGGCGGGTGTCACGCCAATCTGTTCGTGAAACAGCTTGAAGAAATGCGGCCGCGAAAGGCCGACGTCGCGCGCCACGGCATCGAGCCCGCGAAAATCGCCCAGCGTGTCCTGGATCAGCGTCAGCGCCTTGCGGATGCGAAAGTCGCGCCGGACCGAGGCGGCGCCAGTGAAAAGCGACCCGCGCGAGGTCCATTGCCAGGACTGGTCATACGAGGATTGTGTCAGGGTGCAGAGCCGCTCGGGCATCGCCGGATCGTCGCGGTCAGGGTCCAGCATCGCCCGCGCAGTCAGGCCCAGCAGCCGCGCGAGATGATCGGTGACCTCGATCCCGGCCCTGCCAAAGCGCAGCGAGGCGCCCGAGGTATGGGCATTCTCGACGAACCAGCTGGGCCGGATGTAAAGCACCAGCGCCACCACCTGAATTTCGGCCAGCACCGGGCGGTAATAATGCGCCTGCCAGGGGCTGACCGCGACCGCCTGACCGGCCGACAGCGGCATGGCCTTGCCGTCGACGACGACCTCGGCGGGCGGGCCTTCGACGTGAAAGATCAGGTGACCCTCGCGATGGGCATGCGGCACCATCGCGCGATCCATCGCATAAAGACAGACCCGTCCGAACGACCCGTGCGAAACCGCGATCGGGGTACTCACGATGCGTCCCCCTTTGAAAAATGAAAGTCTCCCCACCGCAAGGCTAGGCCGAATCCGGCGATGTGCATAGCGTTTTCCCAGCGAATGCCGGGATTCGACCCTGAAAGAGGCATGACAGGGGCGTGATCCTTGCCCTGGACGGGCGGGTTGGCGGCGGGTCTGGTCATAGGGCGGACTCGATCAGTTGCCGATAATCGGTAACGGTAACATGGCGTGGATTGGTACCGGTGGCGCGCTCTTCGGCGGCGAGGTCGGCGGCGCGATCGATCCCCGAGGGGGTCAGGCCCAGATGTCCCAGCCTGCGCACCAGACCCATCCGCCCACCCATTTCCTGCAACAGGGCGCCAAGGTCGGCCCCCGGTGGCTGGCGCAACGCCTCGGCGACCATCGCCATGCGGTCGGGGACTGCGGGCGCGTTGAAACGAAGAACCGGCGCCACCAGGGCTGCGTGCAGAGTGCCGTGGACTCTCTCGCCGGTGAGGGATTCCAGAGCATTGGACAGACCGTGGATGGCGCCCAGCCCCTTTTGCGAGGCCAGTGCGCCGTTCAGTGCCGTGGCCAGCACCTCGCGGCGCGGTACCGGGTCGGCGGGATCGGCGACGAAACGCTCCAACCAGTCGCCCGCCCGTCGCAGCCCATCAAAGGCCATGCCATCGGCGGGCGGGTTCCAGGCAATCGACAGAAGCGCTTCAAGGCAATGCACCAACGAATCGAACCCGGCCACGGCAAGGCGCGCGCGGGGGGCCAGCAGCATCAGCGTGGGGTCGCAGATCACCGCGGCGGGGCCTTGCCACTCGGGCAGAGAGGAATCGCCCGGCATGCGGGATGACTGCGCGAGGCCGAGGCAATCGGGCAGCGTCGGGACCGAAATCCGCGTCGTGGCCCGGTCCTTGCCCGCGTTGGCAACTCCCGGGGCCGCGGTCCCCTGCGCGACGAGGCGCGACACCTCCTGCGCGCGAGCACCCCCGAGGCTGATGACCGCATCATATTCGGGAGGGGCACCGGCCTCGATGCTGGCGAGTTCGTCAGCGCCAAGCGACAATACCTCGACCCCGGCCAGCGCCATCAGGCGCGGGCGGCAGGCGGGCGGCAGGCAGTCCAGCACGCGCGGCAGCGCTTCGCCGGTATCGGCGTCCGTGACAATCAGCGGGGCCAGCACCCTGTGCGCGCGCAGCTCTTCGGGCAGCGCGTCCTCGACGGCGCGTTCGGCAAAATGGATGCGGGTGACGTAGCGGATCAGCGACATGGCAGCCCGTCCCGACCGATAGCACCGTGGGTCCGGCCCCGCAGTGCAGGACCGGGTTGCCACGGGCGGCTTTGGCCCGTGCAAGGCACTGCGACCGTGCCCTGCACGGGCCGCTACAGCGTCAGGACCGGGTCAGCGTCCGGCCAGAGCGTCGCAGTCCGGCGTATCACGCGATGGCAGGCCCATGGCGCGGAATTCCTCCGCGGTCATGCCCAGGGTCTGGGTCACGTTGTCGACGCGTGCGCGGAACACCGTGGTCAGGTTGCCATCGGCGCCCTCGACCACCTCGGTCACAAAGACCGAGCCCGAGGCCTGCCGGTTCTCGTTCAGGGTCACCGTGCCGGTGGGTGTTTCCAGCGACATGGTCGACAGCGCCTGCATCAATGCTGCCTGTCCGTTCGACAGATCACCGCCGACCTCGTCCAGTGCGGTCAGCGCCGCCAGGGTTGCGGTGTAATAGCCCAGGCCAAAGAGCGATGGAGTCGGGAAACGCTCGCTTTCGGGGAAGGCGGCCTGATAGGCGGCGACGTAGGATTGCCAGGCCTCGTCCGGGCTGTCGACGGCAAAGGGCCCCGAGGTGGGCGTGCCGATCAGCGCCGCCCGCGCATTTCCGCGCGAGGTCAGAACCGTCGCATCGGCCATGATCGTACCCC
>CALEZJ010000360.1 GCA_937927885.1 uncultured Paracoccaceae bacterium
CCGCTGGTGGCAGCCGTCGAGTTCCCTCGCCCGCGCGACAGCCGCGCCTTTGGCTGGCTGAAGGTCAGCCGGGTCAAGCCTAAGGGCGTGTCGGTCCTGTCCATTGCCGCGCTGCTGCCGCGCGACGGCGGGCGCATCCGCGGCGCCCGCATCGCCTGGGGCGCGATGGGCGCGCATCCCCTGCGCGGCACGGGGGCCGAGCGCGCGCTGGAGGGGCAGACGCTGGACCCCGCCACCATCGCCCGCGCCGCCCAAGGCGCCGCCGAGGGGTTGGAGCCGCCGACCGACGCCCTGGCTTCGACCTGGTACCGCCGCGAGGTGGCCGGAGTGCATCTGAAACGCCTGCTGGAGCGGATGGCATGAAACCCGTGACCTTCACCCTGAACGGCGCGCCCAAGGCGGCCTTTGCCGCGGACGGGCAGAACCTTCTCGATTTCCTGCGCCGGGGCGTCGGTGATCTCAGCCCGAAATTCGGCTGCGGTCAGGGGGCCTGCGGCGCCTGCACAGTCACCATTGACGGCGTACCGCATCTGTCCTGTCTGGTTCTGGCAGAGACGGTGCAAGGCCGCGCCATCGGCACCGCCGCCGGGCTGGCCAAAGGACCGGTGCTGGACCCGTTGCAAGAGGCCTTCATGGACCGCTTTGCCGCGCAATGCGGCTATTGCACGCCGGGAATGCTGGTGTCGGCCCGTGCGCTGCTGGACCGCAACCCCCACCCGACCCGCGACGAGGTGATCGAGGCGATCTCGGGCAACCTGTGCCGCTGCACCGGCTACGAGCCGATCATCGCCGCGATCCTCGACGTGGCCGAGGGAAGGGTCAAAGCATGAGGGAATCTGGCATGAGCGAGACCCCGATGATCGGCGGCAGCATGATCGAGTTCCGCAAGGACCTGTTTGCCGACGAGCGCGACGACAACCTGAACGAGATCGGCAAGCCGACCCGTCGGCAGGACATCACCGGCCACGTGACCGGGCGCTCGCCGTTCTATGACGACCACCTGTTCGAGGGCCTTCTGCATCTGCGCTGTGCCCGCTCTCCGCACCACAACGCCCGCGTGCGCCGCATCGACACCTCGGCTGCGGAAAGGATGCCGGGGGTCGTGCGCATACTGACCGGGCGAGACGTGCCTGTGAACTTGAACACTCTGCTGTCCTTGCTGGATTTCGGCATCGACGACGAGCCGGTCATCTCGACCGACCGCGTGCGTTACAAGGGCGAGCCGGTGGCAGCAGTGATCGCCGAGACCGACGGGCAGGCCCGCGACGCCGTCGCCGCGATCCGGGTGGAATGGGAACCCCTGCCGCATGTGCTCGACGTCGAGGAGGCGATAAGGCCCGGCGCGCCGGTGGTGCTGGATATCTACCCCGGCAACAAGTTCGTCTATCACGGCAAGTACGACCACCAGAAACTGCGTTATGGCGATGTCGAGCCGGCGTTCCGGCAGGCGGATCATGTGGTCGAGGGGCGCTATCAGATGTCGCCCATCGAACAGGCGCCCATCGAGACCTGCGGCGCCATCGCGGCACCCGAACAGAACGGCCGCTGGGTCTGCTATACCTCGACACAGGCGCTGTTCTTCAGCCTGGCCACCGCATCCAAGGTGCTTGCGACCCCCTCATCCCGGCTGCATTTCATCGGCGGCACCGTGGGCGGTGGGTTCGGCGGCAAGGTAGACAGCATCCACGAACCCATGGCGATCCTGGGCGCCATGCTGACCGGGCGCCCTGTGAAATACATGTGGGACCGCGAGGAGGAGATGCAGGTCGGTGCCCCGCGTGGCGCCGAACGCTGGTATGTCAAGGACGGGGTGATGCGCGACGGGCGGATCGTCGCGCGCAAGTTCACCGGGTATTTCGACAGTGGCGCCTACACCCGCCTGTCGTCCTACGCGATCATCAAGGGCGTTGGCCACCTGCCCGGCCCCTACACGATCCCGAACGTCCATGCCGACGTCTATTGCGTCTATACCAACCGCACCCCGGCCACGGCGATGCGCGGTTTTGGCATCACCGGCGTCGATTTCGCCATCGAGGCGCATATGGACAAGGTTGCCGAGGTTGTGGGGATGAACCCCATCGATCTGCGTATCCTGAATGCCTACCGCGATGGCGACATGAAGGCTCATCGCCGCATCGCCAAGAATTGCGCCCTGATCGAATGCGCGCAGGTGGTGGCCGAAAAGGCCGGGGTGAAACTGTCGCCCGACCTCGCCCGCGCCTCGTCGCGGATGGGCGGCGGGGGTGAGCGCGCACAGATACCCGCGCGCACCGCCACCGACGAGACCGGGCGCATCAGCGGGTTCAAGGCGACCAACTATGCCCGCAAGGGTGCGCCGCGCCCCGACATGCCCGGCACCCCCCCGGTCACCGCGCCATTGGCCACGCGCCCCGCCCCTGTTGCCCCATCCGTGCCCGAAC
>CALEZJ010000361.1 GCA_937927885.1 uncultured Paracoccaceae bacterium
TGACTGCTGTGCGCCACATAGATGCCCGCGCCAGCGGCGATCACGATGGCGACGATGATGAGGATCTTCTTCATGGCAATGCCCCTGTTGACCAAGTTTGGCAGGGATGTCGCACCTTGACGCGGTAAAAGCAATGCCTTCTGCGCCGCAGCAGCGGTCCACCGCCTCTTGCGCCGCGCGGCTCACACGTCTATTTTACCGCGCGTTGAACAGGCAGAAGGAATCCCGCCATCGCTCGCAGACCACACAACGCCCCGCCCAGCCGCGAAACCGGCCCCCGCATCAATGACCGGATCCGCGCGCCCGAGATTCGCCTGATCGGAGCCGACGGGGAAAACGTCGGGGTAGTCTCGCCGCTGCGCGCCATGCAGATGGCGGCCGAAGCCGGGCTGGACCTGGTGGAAATCTCTCCCACCGCCGTTCCGCCGGTCTGCAAGATCATGGATTTCGGCAAGTTCAAGTACGAACAGCAAAAGCGCGAGGCCGAGGCGCGCAAGAAGCAGAAGATCATCGAGATCAAGGAAATCAAGTTCCGTCCCGGGACCGACGACCATGATTACGACGTCAAGATGCGCTCGGTGCTGAAGTTCCTTGACGAAGGCGACAAGGTCAAGATCACCCTGCGGTTTCGCGGGCGCGAGATGGCGCACCAGGAACTGGGGATGGAATTGCTGAACCGCGTCGCGGCGGATGTGAACGAAAAGGGCAAGATCGAACAGATGCCGAAGCTGGAAGGCCGGCAGATGGTGATGATGATCGCGCCGCGCTGATCTGACGCAGGTCCGACCGTTGTCGAAACGCCGCCCCGATCCGGGCGGCGTTCTGCGTTCAGCCGTCCTGCACCGTGCGGATGCTGGCGGGCCGGTAGCGGTGCGCTTCCTCGACCAGCGCGACGCCAAGGCATTGCGATTCCGTCTCGATCCGCGCCAGCATCGCGCGGCGCCCCCGCATCGGCGCGGCCATCAGGATCCGGCGCAGCACGGTGGCGCGTCCGCGCGGGCTGGACAGGAAGGCGTCCTGCGCGACGAGCGATTCCACCGGGCTGCCCAGGGTCAGCAGGGCGTCATGGCTACCCAGCGCCTCGAAGGCGGTCCGACGGCAGGCGGGCCTGCCCTCGCCGGGGCAGAGCGCGTCACAGAGCCGCGCGAGCGGGGCGGCGAGCGGGCTTTCGGCCAGCCAGTGGTCCAGTGCCTCGGGGGGCAGGGTGCTGCCCATCGCGGCGCGCTGCGGATCGTGGTCGGGGACCAGCGTCTGGATCTGCGCGCGCCTCTCTTCGGTCGCGGTCGGCCAAAGCAGATAGAGCAGCGCGGGGTCGACGCTGTCCGGCGCAAGGTCGCGCAGCGCCGGGTGTTCGCGCGCCGCCAGCGTGACCAGCGCCAGCCGGGCGGCGCGCGCCTCGCCAAGGTCGGAAAAGGCCGCGATCAGATCGGGTCCGGCATCGACCTGCCGCAGGCGGCGCCAGGCGGCGGCCAGCGGAAGATCGGCCAGCAGGTTCAGCCAGTTCTGGCCCGACATCCCCCCCGGTGCCCGCATCAGCGCCACCCGCGTCGCGCGGGGTTGCAGGGACAGGAACGGCCCTTGCAGCGCGGGCGTGGTGTCGATCAGCGCCAGCATCAGCCGCGCCGCCGCATTGCCCTGCCTGGCGAGGTCGGCCAGCACGGGCAAGGCCGCGGATTCGTCGTCTGACAGCCAGGCGGCCAGTGCCGATTGCAGGGGCGGTTCCCCGGCGCCGGGAACCGTCCCGGGCTGGGCGCCCAGCGGCAGGATCGTCGCCAGCAGCGTCAGCAGCGCGGCCAGCACGATCGCAGGAGCGCCCTGCGGTCTCACCCGCGCAGCCGCGCGGCGGCGGCGGCCATCTGGTCGGCGGGCATGAAGCCGCGCAGGAGTTGCCCCGCGTCCCCGGCCCCCATCACGAAGGTCGGCGTGCCGGAAATCTGCAACCGCCGCGCCAGATCGCTGTTGGCGCGCAGCACGGCGTTCACCTCGTCCGAGTTCATGCGAGCGAGGACCGTCTCGCCATCGAGCGAGACCTCGCCCGCCATCGCCCGCGCGTCGGCTTCGAGAAAATCGCCCTGCCAGGTCATCAGCCGGTCATGCACCGTTTCATAGGCGCTGTCGCCGCCCAACTGGTGCACGGCGATGGCAAGGCGGCTCATCAGTTCGGATTGCGGCCCGAGGATGGGGAATTCCTTGATGACCAGACGGATGTTGCCGTCGCTTTCGAGCAGCGACAGGACATGCTCCTGCGCGCGGCGGCAATAGCCGCAGCGGTAGTCCATGAATTCGACGAGGGTCAGATCGCCGTCGGGATTGCCGCTGACCCAGGAAAAGCCGTCGCGATAGATCGCATCGGCGTTCAGTTCCACCAGCGTTGCGTCCATGTCCGCCTGCGAGGCCTGGTTGCGGCGTTCGAATTCCGCGACCGCCTCGAAGATGACTTCCGGGTTTTCCATCAGATAGGCGCGGACCTCGGCGCGAAAGGCGGCGCGCTCGGCGTCGCTCATCGGGGTGGATTGCGCGGCAGATTGCGCGGCGGCGGGCTGGGCGGACAGCAACAGCGATGCCGACAGCAGGGCGGCGCTCAGGGACAGGCGGACCATCGGAACTCCTCGGGGTCTGGATCGCCGCACATTGAACGCGCATCCGGGCGCAGATCAACCCTGCTCGTGCAGGGGTCACGCAGATTGACCCTTTCGTGAAGCCTGACCCTTTCGTGAAGCCTGACCCTTTCGTGAAGACGGTGGGCGCGCTCGGGGCAAAGCCGGGGATTCCCCCGGGGCCCCCGATGGGCTAGGACGGGGCAAACGCAGGAGGTCAGGGCATGAGGCACAGGTTCGGCGCGCTTTGGGGGCGGGTGCTGGCGCTGATCGCGGGGCTGGTCACGGTGCTGGCCCTGGCGCTGCCGCTTCCCGTGGCGGCGCAGGGCCTGGGCG
>CALEZJ010000362.1 GCA_937927885.1 uncultured Paracoccaceae bacterium
GATGTGTTCCGCATCACCGACGAGCGCCCGATGTACGAAGGCATCGACCGGCTGCGGCTGGTCTTTGTCGACGGGGTGTTCGACCCCGAGGCCTCGGACCCGATCGCGGGGCAGGGGCTGGAAATCACCCGGCTTGCGACCTCGGGCGATCTGCACTGGGCGCGCGATCTTTATGGAACGCTGGAAGCCGACGGGCAAAGCCCGGTCGCCCGCCCGCTGGCCGCGCTCAACAGCGCGCTGGCGACGGATGGCGCGTTGATCCGGGTCACCGGAATCGTGCAGCGGCCGGTCTCGCTGATCTACCGCCGGGCCTCGGAAACCGCCGAGGTCCTGCTGCACCATGTGCTGCGGCTCGATGCCGGGGCCGAACTGACGCTGCTGGAAAACGGCCCCATCGGCGCGCGGTCGAACATCGTGATCGAGGCCGACCTCGCCGAGGGCGCGGTGCTGCATCATGTGCGCACCATGGGCCGCGACCACCAGCGCATGGGGAGCAGCCACCTTTTTGTCCGCCTCGGCGCGAAGGCTCGGCTGAAATCCTTCACCCTGTCGATGAATGGCCGCCTCGTGCGCAACGAGGCCATGGTCTGGCTGATGGGCGAGGGTGGCAGTGCCCATGTCGCAGGGGCGGCAATGGGCGACGGCGAGTTTCACCACGACGACACCGTGTTCATCACCCATGCCGCGCCCGGTTGCGAAAGCCGTCAGGTGTTCAAGAAGGTGCTGCGGCATGGCGCGGTGGGGGTGTTTCAGGGCAAGATCCTGGTGCGTCCCGAGGCCCAGCAGACCGACGGCTATCAGATCAGCCAGTCGCTGCTGCTGGACGAGAGCGCGCAGTTCCTCGCCAAGCCGGAACTGGAAATCTACGCCGACGACGTGAAATGCTCGCATGGCTCGACCTCGGGCGAGATCGACTCGATGCAGATGTTCTACATGCGCGCGCGCGGCGTGCCCGAGCACGAGGCCAAGCGCCTTCTGGTGCTGGCCTTCCTCGCCGAGGCCCTGGCCGAGATCGAGCGCCCCGACATCGCCGAGGACATGCATCTGCGCCTGCGTCGCTGGCTGGACAAGCGCAACTGACATGGCGGTCTCGACCGACATCCTGCACAGCTTTGCCCGGCCGCGCGCGGTGTTGCGCAGCCTGCGCGACGGCGAGCGGCGCGAGGCGCGGGTCCTGGTCTATCTGATGCTGGCCTGCGCGCTGATCTTTGTCGCGCAATGGCCCCGGTTGGCACGGCAGGCGCATCTGGACGACTCGATCCCGCTCGACGCACTTCTCGCCGGGGCGCTGTTCGGCTGGGTCTTTGTGGCGCCGCTGCTGTTTTACGCCGCCGCGATGCTCTTGGCACTGGCGATGCGGCTGGTCGCGCCGGTGCAGCCCTTCGATGTGCGGCTGGCGCTGTTCTGGTCGCTGCTGGTGGCCAGTCCCATGGTGCTGTTGCAGGGCCTGGTGACAGGGTTGATCGGTCCGGGCGTGGCGGCGCTGGTGACCGGGATCGCGGTTGCCGGGGTCTTTGGCGCGGTGCTGGTGGCGGGGCTGCGGGTTGCGGTTGAAGCCGCGCGCATCCCGGCATAGGCATAAGCATGGCCCAACCGACGCTGTTCTCTTCGCTTGTGCGGCTGTCGCTGACCGATCCGGTCGCGGCGGGTCGTGCGCTGATCGCCCTGCGCCCGCCGATGGCGCTGCGCTGGATGCTGCTGGCGGCCACCGTCAGCACGTCGATTGTCCTTCTCTATCTGCTGCCCGCGCTGATGGGCGACCTTGGCGCCTTGCCCTCGCCCTTCGGCTTTGCCGCGACGCAGGCGGGGATGAATGTGGTTGTCGCCTGGCTGGCCGCGCGGGTGGGCGCCGCCTTTGGCGGAAGCGGGGGGTTTGCCGATGCGCTCTGGCTGATCGGCTGGATGCAGGCGATCACCACCCTCATGCTGGCGGTGCAGGTGGTGGCGATGCTGCTGCTGCCGGGGTTGAACATGGCCTTTGCCATGGTGTCGATCGCCGTCTCGCTCTGGGTGCTGGTCGGCTATCTCTGCGCGCTGCACGGTTTTGCGTCGCGCATCGCGGTGCTGATGGGGATTGTCGGCGTGTTCGTCGCGCTCAGCATGGCGCTGTCGGTGCTGCTGATCCTGCTGGGCTATGATCCCTCGGGGGCTCTCGATGTATGACATTCAGGCGATCCGCCGCGACTTTCCGATCCTGTCGCGCACGGTGAACGGCAAGCCCCTGATCTATCTGGACAATGGCGCCTCGGCGCAAAAGCCTCAGGTGGTGATCGATGCGGTGACGCAGGCCTATGCGATGGAATACGCCAATGTCCATCGCGGGCTGCATTTCCTGTCCAATCTGGCCACCGACAAATACGAGGCGGTGCGCGGGATTGTCAGACGTTTTCTGAACGCCGGGCACGAGGACGAGATCCTGTTTACCTCGGGCACGACCGAAGGCATCAACCTGATCAGCTATGGCTGGGCCGCGCCGCGCCTGCAGGCGGGGGACGAGATCGTGCTGAGCGTGATGGAGCATCACGCCAACATCGTGCCCTGGCATTTCCTGCGCGAGCGTCAGGGCGTTCGTCTGGTCTGGGTCGAGCCCGAGGCGGATGGCAGCCTGGACCCCGCCCGCGTGCTGGCCGCGATCACGCCGCGCACGCGTCTGGTGGCGGTGACGCATATGTCCAACGTGCTGGGAACCTTGGTCGACATTCGCGCCATCGCCGAGGGGGCACGGGCGCGCGGCGTTCCGGTGCTGGCGGATGGCAGTCAGGCCGCCGTGCACGGGCCGGTCGATGTGCAGGCGCTGGGGGTCGATTTTTATCCGATCACCGGGGACAAGCTGCATGGCCCTTCCGGTTCCGGCGCCATCTATGTCCGGCGCGAGCGGCAGGCCGAGATGCGTCCCTTTCTGGGCGGCGGCGACATGATCCGCGAGGTGACGCGCGACGCGGTCAGCTATAACGATCCCCCGCACAAGATCGAG
>CALEZJ010000363.1 GCA_937927885.1 uncultured Paracoccaceae bacterium
CAGCCCCGACAATGTGTCGATCGAGCTCTTGCAGCGGGGTGCGGCGCTGACCCCGGCCGAACCCTGGGTGTCGATGCCGAACACCGGACATTGGTAATGGGGCGTTGCTGAGGCTCGCATGCCTGCTGGCGCTGGTCGCCGCCCCCGCGGCGGCCGAGTGTCGGCTGGCGCTGGCCCTGGCCTTTGACGTCTCGGCCTCGGTCGATGGGCAACCCGGTTGCGCTGGCGGCCTATGTCTGGGCGGGCGCGCGCGAACAGGCGATCGCCGTCGACTGGGCAATGATCGACAGCCCCACCGCGCTGGCGCGCTTTGCCGACCGGATCGAGGGCTACCCGCGACCCAGCGGCGACCCTCTGGGCACATGGTCCGGGCGCACCGGGGTCGGGGCGGCGCTGCGGGCCGGCGGCCAGCTCATGGCCCGCGCGCCGGATTGCGAGGCCCGCACGCTGGATCTGGTCGGGGACGGGGTGTCGAACGACGGACCCGACAGTGCCGACCTGGCCGGGATCACCGTGAATGCGCTGGCGATCGGCGGCGACATGCCGCTGGATCACGACGGGGCGATTGACGGGCTCAGCTTCTGGTACGCAGCGAACATCCTGCAAGGGCCGGGTGCCTTCGTGCTTATCGCCGACGGGTTCGAGGATTTCTCCCGTGCCATGCGGTTGAAGCTGCTGCGCGAATTGCAGCCGCTGCTGCTGGGCGCCCTGCCCTAGCCGCGTCGCGCGCCCAGCGCTATGGCGCTGCCCGAGGCAAGGATCAGCGCCATCCCCAGCACCGTCAGCCCGTCGGGCACATGGTCAAAGGCAGCCCAGCCCATCAGCGCGGCCCAGACGAAATGCAGGTAGTTGACCGGCGCGACCAGCGCGGCCGGGGCCTCGCGGTAGGCGGCCGCAAACAGGAAATGCCCGCCGGTAAAGATCAGGCCCAGCAACGCCATCAACCCCAGATCACCGAGTGACGGCACCGGCCCGCCCAGCGTCGGCAAGGACAGGATAGCGAAGATCCCGAATCCCACCACCGTGACATACCCCAGCATGCCAAGCGCGCTCTCGCTGCGGCCCAGAACCCGGGTGACGAGGTGAAACGCCGTGGTGAAGCCGGCCAGCAGCAGGGCCAGCGCCACGCCCCCCGGATGCAGCCCGGCACCGGGGCGCAGGATCACCAGAACCCCGGCAAAGCCCAGCGCCGCCAGCATCCAGCCTCGCACGCTGACCCGTTCGCCCAGCACCGGCACCGAGAGCGCCAGCACGGCAAAGGGGGCCAGATACATGATGGCCACGGTCTCGCCCACCGGCATCAGCCGCAGCGCGTGCCCCATGATCAACGTCGCCACCGCAAGGATGACCGCACGCAGCAGCGTCAACCCCTTTCGCTGCACCCGCCAGACCCCGGCGCGCGGATGTGCGAGGCCGAGGGCGACCAGAACCACGAGGCTGACACCAAAGCGCACGGCGGCGATCTGTTCCACCGGATTGCGCATCGCCAGTGCCTTGGTGATCGTGTCGCCGAGGGCAAACAGCATCACGCAGACCGAGGCCAGGGCCACACCGACCAGCGGGCGGCCGGGTTGCGAAACGGGGGGCATCCGCGGAGGCGTCAGACGGGCGCGGCGGGAAAACCGATCGCGTCGAGCGCGGCAATCGCGGCGGGCGGGGTCAAGGGACCGCTCAGCGTGACGCGGCGCGACTCGGCGTCAAAGGTCAGTTCGGCCCCGAGGGGTTCAAGCGCGGCCTTGATCGAGGCGCGGCAGTGGCCGCAGGACATGTCGGGAACGGCAAGGGTGAAGCTGTCGGGCATCGGGGCCTCCTTTTGACGCGACGAAAGCCCCGGCGGCCTGCGCTGTCAAGGGTGGCTGTTGTCACGCGGCGCCGGGGTTGTTATGGCGCAGCGCAGCCAGCCCAGGAGCGCGCCCATGATCCCCTCGACCCACATCGACTCCGCCTTGATGGCCCGCCTGACCGCGCGCATGCTTCTGGACATCAAGGCCGTGCATTTCAACGCGCGCGAACCCTTCACCCATGCCAGCGGCAAGAAGGCGCCCACCTATATCGACTGCCGCAAGCTGATCTCGTTTCCGCGCATCCGCTCGACGCTGATGGATTTCCTGGTCGCCAGGGTGATGGCGACAGCCGGGTTCGAGGCCTTTGACAATGTCGCAGGCGGCGAGACCGCGGGCATTCCCTTTGCCGCGCTGGTGGCCGAACGCATGGCGCTGCCGATGACCTATGTGCGCAAGAAGCCGAAGGGCTATGGCCGCAATGCCCGCATCGAGGGCGCGATGAGCGAGGGGCAACGGGTGCTCCTGGTCGAGGATCTGACGACGGATGGCGGATCGAAGCTGTCCTTTGTCGAGGCGATCCGCGAAACCGGGGCAAGCTGCGCGCATACGGCGGTGGTGTTCTTTTACGACATCTTCCCCGAGACCGTGCCACGGCTGGCCGAGGCCGGTGTCAGCCTGCATTACCTGTGCACCTGGTGGGATGTCCTGGCCGAGGCGCGGCGCGGCGGTGATTTCGATGTCGAGACGCTGGATGTTGTCGAATCTTTCCTGCGTGCGCCGCGCGACTGGGTGCCTGCGGTCTGAGGGCAAGGGAGGGGGCGCCGCCCCCTCGCGCTCCCCAGCCAAGGGGGGCACGCCCCCCTTTGGAAACCCCGTGGATATTTGAAGACAGATGAGGATCTGAATGCCTGACTTTTTAATGTCAGTCATTAAATTTCTGTTTTCTCTTAGATGGTTAAGGCCATTCCAAGAAGTCCACGACCAGACGGGCGGTGCATCACGGGGTGTAATCCACAGGGCTATACAGGTTGCGCCGAAGGGCTGGCGATGCGATAGAGAAACCAGTCCCTGCCCAAAGGTACCCGATGACCGAGATCGCGACCCTGCGCCCCCTGCCCGCCCCGGACGGCGAGCCCGCGGATGTGCTGCCGCACAATGTCGAGGCGGAACAGCAGCTTCTGGGCGCAATCCTGACCAACAACGATGTCTATGACCGCATCAGTTCGATCGTGCGGGCCGAGCATTTCTTTGAACCCGTCCACAAGCGCATCTTCGAGATTGCCGCAGCGCGCATCCAGAAGAACGCGCTGGCCTCGCCGGTGACGTTGAAAGCCTATATGGAGGATGACGCCGGGCTGAAGGAGCTGGGTGGCGCCACCTATCTTGCGCGCATCGCCGGGGCGGCGGTGGCGTCCTATGCCGCGCGCGACTATGCGCAGATGATCTATGATCTGGCGGTGCGGCGCGATCTGATCCAGCTGGGACGCGACATTGCGGCGCGCGCGGCCTCGGTCGAGGTGGCGAACGAGCCCAAGGAGCAGATCGTCGAGGCCGAGCAGCGGCTCTACAAGCTGGCCGAGCAGGGCGTGGCCGAACGCGGATTCCAGTCCTTCCTGCGCGCGGTGACCGAGGCGGTGAACGTTGCCGCTGCCGCCTTCCAGCGCGACGGCGGTCTGGCGGGGATTTCCACCGGGCTGGCCGATCTGGACAAGAAGCTGGGTGGTTTGCACCCGTCGGACCTCTTGATCCTCGCCGGACGCCCGTCGATGGGCAAGACCTCGCTGGCGACCAACATCGCCTTCAACATCGCGCGGGCCTATCGGCGCGGGCTGCGGCAGGACGGGACCGAGGGCACGGTCAACGGCGGCGCGGTCGGGTTCTTTTCGCTGGAAATGTCGGCCGAGCAACTGGCGGCACGGATCCTGTCCGAGGCGGCCGAGGTGCCCAGCGAGCAGATTCGCCGCGGCGACATGAGCGAGGACGAGTTCCGCCGCTTTGTCGAGGTGGCGAAGACGCTGGAAAACTGCCCGCTGTTCATCGACGATACCCCCGCCCTGCCCATCGCGCAGGTGGCGGCGCGCGCGCGGCGGCTGAAGCGCACGCAGGGGCTGGATGTGCTGATCATCGACTATCTGCAACTGTTGCGCGGAACCTCGAAGGAAAACCGCGTGCAGGAGGTGAGCGAGATCACCCAGGGTCTGAAAGCCATCGCCAAGGAACTGAACATCCCGGTGATCGCGCTGTCGCAGTTGTCGCGCGCCGTGGAAAGCCGCGACGACAAGCGCCCGCAATTGTCGGACCTGCGCGAATCGGGCTCGATCGAGCAGGACGCCGATGTCGTGATGTTCGTCTTCCGCGAGGAATATTACCGCGAGCGCGAGAAACCGGGCGATCACGAACTGGACAAGATGGCCCAATGGCAGGCGATCATGGAAAAGGTCCATGGCAAGGCCGAGGTCATCATCGGCAAGCAGCGCCACGGGCCGATCGGCACGGTTGAACTCTCGTTCGAGGGTCGCTTTACCCGGTTCGGCAATCTGGTGCAGGCCTGGCAGCAGGGCGCGGACGGGTTCTGATCGTCCTGCCCCTTAACGGAATTGCCCCTGAGCGGCGCTGCCCCGGGGGATCAGCCGCGGATCGCCTCGATCATGCGGCTGACATTGTCGGGGTTGGCGTCGGGGGTGATGCCGTGGCCCAGGTTGAAGATGTGCGGACCCTTCGAGAAGGCCTGCACGATGCGCCGGGTCTCGCGCACCAGACCCTCGCCGCCCTCGACCATCCAGTGCGGCGCCAGATTGCCCTGCACGCAGCCATCGACCTGCACCGCCCCGGCGGCCCATTCGGCGCTGACCGAATTGTCCAGAGCCACGCAATCCGCCCCGGTCGCACGGGCAAAGCCGACATAACGTTCGCCGGCTTCGCGCGGAAAGGCGATGACCGGGATACCCGGGTGGCGGGCCTTCAGGGCGGCGATGATGCGCGCGGCAGGGGCCAGCGCGAAATCGTCGAAATCGGCGCCTTTCAGGCTGCCGGCCCAGGAATCGAACAGCTTGACCACCTCGGCACCGGCGACGATCTGGGCTGAGAGATATTCGACCGTCGCGACCTCGAGCGCGCCGATCAGCGCCGCGAAACTGGCGCGGTCACGGGCGATGAAGTCATGCGCGGGCGCCTGATCCGGCGTGCCGCGCCCGGCGACCATGTAGGTCGCCACCGTCCAGGGCGCACCGGCAAAACCGATCAGCGCGGTGTCGCGCGGCAATTCACGGGTCAGGATGCGCAGGGTCTGATAGATCGGTGACAGCGTCTCGTGGATCGCTTCGGCAGGCTTCAGCGCGGCCACCCCCGCGGCATCGGTGATCGTGGACAGGCGCGGCCCTTCACCCTCGGCGAACCACAGTTTCGACCCCATCGCCTGAGCAATCAGCAGGATGTCGGCAAACAGGATTGCCGCGTCAAAGCCAAAGCGCCGGATCGGTTGCAGCGTGACCTCGGCGGCAAGGTCGGAATTGTAGCACAGGGACAGGAAATCCCCGGCCTCAGCCCGCGTCGCGCGGTATTCGGGCAGATAGCGTCCCGCCTGCCGCATCATCCAGACCGGTGGCACCGCCTGCACCTCGCCGGAGAGGGCACGCAGCAGGGTCTTTTGCGGGGCGGTCTGGGTCATGGAATCCTCCGGGTCGCTACCCATGTGTCGATGGGGCGTGACGCCGGGGATGTCAAGCGCACCGACTGTCAGGGGCGGGGACCTGCGGCCTCGATGGCCTCGCCCTGCGCTGACGCGACATAGACGGAGATGTCCTGCGCGGGTACGAAATCCGTTGCCTCGAAGATGATGCGGTTCTGTGCCTCTCGCAGGGCACCGGGCAGGCAAAGAAACACGAAATCCCAGGATCCCGGCGATTCGACCACCAGCCGGAAGTGACCGATGGGCCCGCGCCAGTTGGCCCCGGTGGTCAGGATATAGTCGACCTCCTGCGAGAAGAAGGTCGAAAAGCCGCGCAGACCGGTCTCGCCGCGCAGTTGCGCCTGCATCTGCGCCTCGATTTCGGGTTCGGGGCAGTAGTGGCTGCGCAGGGTTGCCAGATGCTCGGAATAGCCCTCCCAAGGGGGTTCGGCCTGCCCCGGCAGAAGCGAATCGAGCGAGGCCGCCGCCACGGGGGTGTAGCTGTGGCTGACACGCACCTCGGCTTGCGGCGCAAAGGTCTGCTCGCGCAGGAAGGTGGTCTGCAGCGTCCAGCGCGGCAGTCCCTCGGCGTCGAGAAAGCGTTGTTCCAGCAGGGCGCGGCGCTGCTCGGGGGTCCAACTGCGCCGGTATTCGGCAAAGGTCCAGTAGTCCATCGCCGCCACCGGCGAGAGGCCCAGCGATTCAAGGAACCCGCTGCGGTCCACCCCGTCCAGCATGACCCGGTGATGCGGCGTCAGCGTGACCGGCTGTCCATCGACAAGCGTCTCGAATCCCACATAATTGTCGCTGTCACGAAACGGCAGGTTGAAATAGGCCAGATCGTCGGGACGCCCCGCCTCGGGCAGCGGGAAGGCGACCTGCACGGTCACCGGCGCCTCGGTCTGGTTGACGAACACATACTCGACCCGGATCTGCACGGGCGAGACGGTCAGAACCTCGGAGCGCAGGGCGATGGCGTCGCTGCGCAGGAAGGCCAGCCCGCCGACACCAAAGCCTGCCACCGAATCGTTTGCGCGAACCGGCTGGGTCATCAGGGGCAGGGTCATCAAGGGAAGGGTCAGGACGAACGCCGACAGGATCCTGCGCATGGGCAACCTCGCATCATGAAGGCCCCAGCAAGGCAGAGCGTGCCGCGCAAGTCCATGACCGGGATCAAGGCGCGCGGCAATACGCCCAAATCCCGGGAAAGCCTGCGCTGGCGCGGCTTGCGCCGGTGGACGCCCCGGCAGGGCCGGGCTATATCTTCAGGGACCCTTGGATCAGGCAATCCCCTCGTGACGCAACCCCTGCCCCAGAACCCCCCGGCCTGGCGCCTGTCGGTGGCCCCGATGCTCGACTGGACGGATTCGTCCTGTCGGCAGTTGCATCGCAGCCTCAGCCGCCAGACGCTGCTATACACCGAAATGGTCACCTCGGCGGCGCTGGTGCGCGGCGGGGCGCGGCATCTCTTGCACTTTGACCCGGTGGAACAGCCCTTGGCGCTGCAACTCGGGGGCTCGGACCCTGCCGAACTGGCCCAAGCCGCGCGGATGGGCGCCGATGAAGGGTATGGCGAGATCAACCTCAATGTCGGCTGCCCGTCTGACCGGGTGCAATCGGGGTGTTTTGGCGCCGTGCTGATGAAGACGCCCGATCTGGTGGGCGAATGCCTGACGGCAATGGGCGCGGCCTGCGGGGCCGAGATCACCGTGAAATGCCGACTGGGCGTCGACGATCAGGACCCCGAACAGGCGCTGCCCGCGCTGCTGGACGCCGCGCGCGCTGCCGGGGTGCGCAGGGTCATCGTGCATGCGCGAAAAGCCTGGTTGCAGGGGCTGTCACCCCGCGAGAACCGCGAGATTCCGCCGCTGGACCACGATCTGGCGGCGCGGATGGTGGCGCATTTCCCGGATCTTGCGATCTGCATCAACGGCGGGATCGCCAGCCTCGATCAGGCGGAAACCCTGCTGGCACGCGGCTTTGCCGGGGTGATGATCGGACGCGCTGCCTATCACGCGCCCTTCGACATCCTCGCCGATGCCGACCGCCGGATCTATGGCGCCGCGCCCTCGGGGTTGACGCCAACCGAGGCGGCGCGCGCCATGCTGCCGGTGATCGCGGCCCATCTGGCGCGCGGCGGTCGTCTGATCGGCGTCACGCGGCACATGCTGGGCCTGTTCGCAGGCCAGCCGGGGGCACGGGCCTGGCGCCGGGCGCTGTCCGAAATGCCGAACGGCACGCTTCGCGACATCGAGACCCTGATCGCGCAAGTCGACGAAAGACTGGCGGCATGAGGGGGGTCGCGCCCCTAGCTCTGGCACTGCTGGCCGCCTGCGCCCCGATGGGCGAGGTCCAGCGCCTGAGCGCCAGCGCCGACGCGACGGCACCCGTCGCCGCCTGGCGCCCCGGCGCGCCCGATCCCTACCCGCCCGCCCGCAGCAACGCCGAAATGGTGGGGGACTTCCTGGAACTTGGCTTTCAGATGGAAAGCGGACGGTCGATCCCGCTCTTCTCGCGCTTTGAAGGTCCGGTGCGGGTGGTGGCACAGGGGGATGTCTCGCCCGGGCTGCTGGCCGATCTGGACCGGCTGATCGGTCGTTTGCGCGCCGAAGCCGGGATCGACATTTCCCGTACGGCGCAGGCTGCCGAAGGCGAAAACGTCATCGCGGTCGAATTCCTGCCGCGTCGGCAGATGCAGGCAGTCGTGCCCGCAGCGGCCTGTTTCGTGGTGCCCAACGTGTCGAACTGGGCCGAGTTCGCCGCCAACCGCCGCAGCCCAGTGATAGACTGGACGCGCGTCACCCAGCGCCAGCGCGCGGTGGTGTTCGTGCCCTGGGACACGACGCCGCAGGAAATCCGCGACTGCCTGCACGAGGAAATCGCCCAGGCCCTGGGACCGCTGAACGACCTGTTCCGCC
>CALEZJ010000364.1 GCA_937927885.1 uncultured Paracoccaceae bacterium
AGCCATAGGCCAGCGCAGCCGCCGTCGGCTCGTTGATGATGCGCAGCACTTCCAGACCGGCGATCTTGCCCGCGTCCTTGGTCGCCTGACGCTGGGCGTCGTTGAAATAGGCGGGAACCGTGATCACGGCCTGGGTGACGGGTTCACCCAGATAGCTCTCGGCGGTTTCCTTCATCTTTTGCAGGATAAAGGCGCTGATCTGGCTGGGGCTGTATTTTTCGCCGCGCACCTGAACCCAGGCATCGCCATTGCCGCCATCGGCGATGGTATAGGGCACCAGCTTCTTGTCTTTCTCGACCTCGGCATCGCCCAGACGGCGGCCGATCAGGCGCTTGACGGCAAAGACGGTGTTGGTGGGGTTGGTGACGGCCTGACGCTTTGCCGGCTGACCGACCAGACGTTCGCTTTCGGTGAAGCCGACGATCGACGGCGTGGTGCGCGCGCCTTCCGAGTTCTCGATGACCCGGGGCTGCGAGCCTTCCATGATGGCCACGCAGCTGTTCGTCGTCCCCAGGTCGATCCCGATGACTTTAGCCATGATGCTTTCCTCTTTCCTTCGGCGATGTTGTGGGCCGACGATCCTGTCAGGCTTCGCCAACCCGATCCCTGAACCGGGCCTCCCCGCAGGGCCACTCCCGGCTTCGTGCGCTATATAGGGAGGGGTCCCAGACCCTGCAAGCGCCCGCGAGGGCTCAACTTGACAAGAGTTTTTGCGTCAGAGGGCCTTGCGTTCATTTGAATTCACGAAACCGTCCCTCATTTGCCGTTTCCGCATGTCGAAACACCCGGAACCGGTTCCCACGTCCGGGCGAGCGGATCTAGGGAGCAAACCAGGCGATGATCACCGGCAGGGTCAGCACGCTGAGCGCGGTCGAGATCAGGATCGAGGCCGAAACGCGTGCGACCGCAACCCCGTAATGCTGCGCCAGAATATAGACATTGCCCGCCACCGGAAGCGCCGCGGCCGAGACCAGCACACCAGCGGCAAAGGGCTCGACCTTGAAGACCCAAAGCGCCGCAACCCCCACCGCCAGGGGATGCAGCACCAGCTTGGCAAAGCTCAGCCAGCCCGCGACATGCAGCCGCTCGGCCCGCTTGCCCGCCAGGCTGGCACCGATGGCGAACAGGGCGCCCGGCGTCGCGGCCGCCCCCAAAAGCGTCATCGTTGCCGCCACCGGACCGGGCAGCGGATAGCCGCTGGATGACCACAAAAGGCCCAGCGCCATCGCCACCACCATCGGATTCTTTGCCAGCCCCATTCCGATCACCCGCGGCAGATCGGGCGAAATCCGCCCCTCGCGCAGCAGGGTCAGGAGGATGGTCAGCAGGCTGGAAAAGACGATCAGGTCGATCACCAGCACCAGAATGACCGTCCCGGCCGCCTGCGGCCCCATCAGCAGCACCAGCATCGGCACACCCAGAAACCCGGTGTTGCCGATGATCGCGGTATGGGCCTCCATCGCCGCCTCGCTCAGCGGGCGCAGGCGGATCATCGCTACGCCCAGTGCGATCAGATAGACGACCCCACAACCCCACAGATAGGCCGCCGCCGCGCGGGGATCAAAGATGTCGCTCAGCGACATGCTGGCCGAGAACCCGAACAGCATCGCCGACAAGGCAAAGAAGAACACGAACTTGGTCAGCCAGGCGGTCGCCTCGGGTGGAAAGAAGCCCACCCGGCCGGCGCCGTAACCCAGCCCGATCACCGCAAAGAACGGAAGCGTTTGCAGAAAAACCGCCAGCATGCGCCGCCCCTAGCACAGCCGGATCACCCCGGCCAGTGCTCTTCATCTTGCTTGAAATACTCACGGGGGAATTCCAAAGGGGGGTGCGTGCACCCCTCTTTGGCGGGGGAGCGCGAGGGGGCGGCGCCCCCTCGCCATACGTCAGAACGCGAGCGACACGTCGCGGTGATGCGCCAGGCAAGCGGCCACCTCGATGGCCAGCGCGCGCGGCAGGCGCTCTTGCTCGCGCAGGCCCAGCGTCGCGCGGGTCTCGCCCTCCAGCGCCTGCAACGACGCCAGCAGTCCACCCTGCGCCGCGGCCTGCCGCCAGGCGATATCAGCGTCAAGCTGCACCAGAACGCCCGGCGCGGCCTCGAGCGCCCGCGCCGGATCGGCGCGCCGACCGCTCAACACCCGGCGCATGTCGCTGAGGGCGCTGCGCAGATCGCCCGACCCGGCCAGCGCATTCAACTGCGACTCGATCGCGCTGATCTCGGTGGCCAGCGCGTCGCCGTCATCGACCCCGACCCGCGCCACGATCCCCGCCAGGGGGTCGCGCAAGGCGGCAAAGCCCTCGGCGGCGCCGACCTCGGCCGCGATGTCGCGCAAGGCGACATAGCTTTGCTCGGAAGCCTGCCGGAAGGCGCGCCTTGCGTCGGTCTCGGCCCGGGTTAGCGCGCGGAAATCGTCATGCGCACTGTCCCAGTTCGCCGGAATTGCGGCCAGCAAGGTCGCGATGCGGGCGCGGTAGCCGTCGTTCTCGGCCACCAGTTCGGCGCGTTCCTCCGCCTGTTCGGCGCTTCGCAGACGCTCGATCAGCGTGTCATTGGACCGGATCCGCGCGTTCAGCCGGGTCACATCGGCGTTGATCTGCCGCACAACCCGGTGCAGCGGCGCATAGCCCGGCGTCGCCTCGGCCAACCGTGCCTGCGTTTGCGCGAAGGCCGCCTGCAGGTCGAAACTGGCGCCATAGCCATCCAGCGCCCGGCCCAGATCGCGCTGGCGTCCCGACGGCAGCATGCTGGCATCCGCCGCCCGAACCCGCTCGACCAGGGCCGTGACGCTGCCGCGCTGGGCCGGGACCGACACCGCCAGCCGCTCTTCGACGCAATATTGCAGACGCGGGTTGCGCGGGGGCGGCGCGTTCTCGCTGAGAAGCGCGATGCGCGAGGGCAGGTAATTGGCCAGCGAGGGGAAATAGCCGACAATCCCCAAGGCCAGAAGCTGCATGCCGATGAAGGGGATCACCCCCTTGTACATGCTCAGCGTCTTGACCGCCCGGTCCGCGACGCCGCGCAGGTAGAACAGCGCAAAGCCGAAGGGGGGTGTCAGGAAACTGGTCTGGATGTTGAGCCCGATCATCACCCCCAGCCAGATCGCGGTCACGTTGGCTTCGGGGTTCATCAGCAGGATCGGCGCGGTGATCGGCACGACGATGATGGCGATCTCGATGAAGTCGAGAAAGAAGCCCAGCAGGAAGATGACCAGCATCACCACCGCGAACTGCGCCCAGAACCCGCCCGGCAGGCTGGTCAGGTATTCGGTCACCAGATGGTCGCCGCCAAAGGCGCGGAAGGCCGCGATCAGCATGGCCGCGCCCAGCAGGATGATGAACACCATGGACGAGGTCTTGGCGGTTTCCACCATCACCTCATAGAGGGTGTTTTCCTGCTTCCAGGTGCGCCAGGTGCTCCAGCCCAGGGCAAAGACCAGCACCGCCACGGCGACCCCGGCCATCATCACGCCCGCATGGTCGCCCGACGAGGCCAGTTGCCGCACGTTCAGGTTATAGCCGCGCGACAGCACCGCGATGGCGGCCAGCGCCAGCAGGGTGAGTATTGCAGGCACGAAGCGTCCGCGCCCCGCGTGCAACTTGTAGCCGGCCATCACCGTGGCGCCCGCGGCGCCCACCGCGCCCGCCTGCGTCACGGTCGCCACGCCGGTCAGGATCGACCCGAGCACCAGCACGATCAGCAAGAGCGGCGGTACCGTGGCCCAGAACACCTCGCCCCAGAAGGCGCGGTCCAGACGCCCCTCGATCGGGACCGAGGGGGCGTTCTTCGGATTGAGCAGCGCATAGCCCAGGATGTAGAGGATGTAGATCCCCACCAGGATCAGGCCCGGGATCAGCGCGCCCATGAACATGTCGCCCGCCGAGGCCGGGATCACCCCCAGTTCCGACGGCATCGAGAATTCGCCCGTCGCGGCCTGGTATTCGGCCAGCCGCAACTGCCCCGCCGCGTCCACCGCCGAACTGAGCTGGTCGGCCAGGATGATCAGCACGATCGACGGCGGGATGATCTGGCCCAGCGTGCCCGAAGCCAGGATCGTTCCCGTCGCCAGCGACTGGCTGTAATTGTTGCGCATCATCGCGGGCAGGCTGATGAGGCCCATCGCCACCACCGTCGCCCCCACGATCCCCGTCGTCGCCGCCAGCAGCGCACCGACCAGCACCACCGAAATCCCCAGCCCCCCCGGCAGACGGCCGAACAGCTTGGCCATGGTGACCAGCAGTTCCTCGGCGATCTTCGAGCGTTGCAGCATGATGCCCATGAACACGAAGAGCGGAATCGCGATCAGCGTGTCACGGTTGGCCTCCCAATAGACGCCGCGAAAGTTGGTCACCCCCGCGGTCATCCATTCGGCGGCGCTGCCCGTGGCGAAAAAGGCCGCGCTGTCGCCCGCAAAGACCAGCCCGCTGACCACCGCCAGCGCGATGGTGACCAGCGCGGCACCGGGCAGCGCAAAGGCCACCGGGAAGCCCACACCCAGCCCCACCATCATCATCAGGACGAGAACCGCCAGAAAAATCAGTTCCATGTCGATCAACCCGCCTTGATTGTGCCGGTTTCGGGCTCGCCGCGCCAATCGGCGCCGGCCTTGAGCACCGAGGCGGCAAACTGCACCATCATCAGGGTGGCAAAGATGCCCAGAAACGCCGCCATCCAGTATTTTGTTGCCAGACCAAAGGTCTGCTGGCCCTGCTCGTAGCCGATGAAGGGGCCGATGATCGGGCTGGCGCGCGTGGCGGTGCCCAGGATCAGGATCACCCACATCAGCGACATGCCCAGGACGATGCTGCCGATCCCATTGACCAGCGCCTTGGCCCTTGGCGACATCGAGGCATAGAACACGTCGACGCGCACATGCCCTTCCTCGACCAGCGTATAGGCCGAGGAAAACAGGAACAGCGCCGCATACCACATCCGCACAAGATCGGTGATGAAGGGCTGTTCATAGGAAAACACGAAGCGACCGATCACGATGATCAGTTGCACGATCACCACCAGCAGCGTCAGCCAGACAAAGCTGACCCCGCGCGTCAGCAGGCCCAGGAGCAGCCCCAGCGCCGCCAGGGGCATGTGCACATAGGGGCCGCGCCAGTGCGACAGACCCAGTTGCGTGGCCATCTGTTCGCCGACCAGCCCGGGCAGGAAACCTTCGACCCTGAGGAACGAGATCACCGCATCGACCGAGCCGATCAGCAGCACCAGCCAGAAGGCCGATCGCGCGATCCAGCCCGCCAGCGCGGTGATGCGCGTGCTGTCCGCCCGCAGCGGCCCGCGCTGACCCCTGAAGGCCAGCAGCACCGCCAGCGCGAAGGCCACGGCATAGGTGACCACGGCCCAGGT
>CALEZJ010000365.1 GCA_937927885.1 uncultured Paracoccaceae bacterium
CGTTCAGATTGGCCTCGAGATCCGCGATTCGCGCCCGTGTCGCCGCGTCGAGCGAGGCCAGTTCCGCCAGTGCCTGCTGGCGGGCCAACTGGGTGTCGGTAAGCGAGGCTTCCAGTTCCGCGATCCGCGCGCGCATGGACTGATCGAGCGCGGCCAGGTCCGCCAAGGCACGCTGGCGCGCCAGTTCCTCGGCCCCGAGCGAGGATTCCAGTTCCGCGATCCGTGCCTGCGTCGCGGCATCCAGGGCCGCAAGATCGGCCAGCGCCTGCTGACGGGCCAGTTCCTCGGTGCTAAGGCTGGCTTCCAGTTCGGCCATCCGCGCCGCCTGCGCGGCGGAAAGCTCGGTGAGCCGGGCCAGCGCCGCCTCGCGTGAGGCCAGCGTCGAGGCGGTGCGCGCCTGGAGGGACAGGGCCTCGGCGCGTTCGGTTTCGAGCCGCTGCACCCTTTCCTGCGTCGCGGCCAGCCGCTGCTGGGTTGTGTCCTGCACCGCGCGCAAGGCCGCCAGCGAGGTTTCGGCCAGGGTCCGCGCGTCATCGGTCGCGGCCAGCCGCGCCAGCGTATCCGCCAGCGAGGCCTCGCCTGCCTCGGCCCGCGCGCGCATCTGGTCCAGCGCCGCCTCGATGGCCTCGCGCTGCGCCGCCGCCAGACGGGCGGCCTCGATCTGGGCGTCGATCTCGCCGCGCGCCTGCGCGAGGGCCAGCGACAAGGCTTCGGATTCGCTGATCAAGGCGTCGCGCCGCGCCTCGGTCGCCGCCAGACGCGCACCCAGATCGGCGCGCTCGGCAATCAGCGCCGCCACCTGCGCCTCGAAGGCGGTGATCGTGCTGCGCGCCTCGCCCAGTTCGCCGATCCGCGCCTGCAGATCGCGTCCAAGCGCGGCAATCGTCGCCTCTTGCTGGCGCGCCGTGTCGCGCGCGGCGGCCAGATCGGCGTTCAACCCGCTGACCTGCCCTTCGAGTGTCGCCACCCGCCCGCGCGAAAGGCCCAACGCATTGGTCAGGCTGGCGACCTGCGCCGTCAGCCCCTCCAACTGGTGGTCCTGCGTGGTGATGCGGTCGCTGAGCACGCTTTGCACGATCATGAAGATCGACAGCACGAACATCAGCACCAGCAGGAGCGCCGTCATCGCATCGACGAAGCCCGGCCAGATCGAGGCCGTGTCGCGCTGGTTGCCGCGACGCGAAAGGCCCATCAGCGCGCCCCCGGCATCAGTTCATGTCCTCGGGGCGGATCTGTGGCGGTGGCTGGCGGTTCAGCATGCGCACCGCCTGCGTCAGCACCGCCAGATCGCTGCGCAGATCGGCCATGGATTCCTGCCGACCGGCGGACAATTCTTCCAGGATCCGGACCAGTTGCACATCCATCGAGCGCAGCCGCAGCCGGGTTTCGGCGGCGACATGGGGTTCGGTGTCTTCGTCATCGCGCATCAACGCGATCAGTTGCGCCTGCCCTTCGGCCAGCCGGTTCAGCGCCGCCAGCACGGCCGGATCGCCCTGCGAGCGTTCGGCCAGCGTGGTCACGGCACTGGCGAGGACGGACAGGGCCTCGTCCAGTTGCGCGCGCCCGGCCTCGGCCTGGGCCTGCAAGAGGCGCATGCCCTCCATCTGCTCGGCCAGCGAATCGAGCACCTCGGCCACCGCCGCCAGCCCTGCGCCGCCGCCCTCGCCCTCGGCCAGCGCGGTGCCCAGCCGGGTAAAGGAGGACAGCCATTCCTCAAGCTCGCGGTAGAAGCGGTTCTGCGCCTGGCTGGCGAAGAGTTCCAGCATCCCCACCACCAGAGACCCGGCCAGACCCAGGAGCGACGAGGAAAACGCCGTTCCCATGCCGCCCATCTGCGCCTCGAGCCCGCTCATCAACCGGCCGAACCCGTTGACGGCGCTGTCGCCCTCTTGCGGGGCCAGCGAGCGGATGGTCTCGACCACCGCCGGGACCGAGGTGGCGAGGCCATAGAAGGTGCCCAGAAGGCCAAGGAAGATCAGCAAATTGACCAGATAGCGGGTTATGTCGCGCTCTTCGTCGATGCGGGTCGCCACGGATTCGAGGATCGAGCGCGCCGAGGTCGCCGACATGTGGGTCTTTGTGCCATGCGCGCGCAACAGCGCCGCAAGCGGGGCCAGAAGGCGCGGCGCGATGGTGATCTGGTGACCCGGCGTGCCGGCGACAAAGCCACCCACCCAGCGAACCGAGGCAAAGAGCTGGAAGATCTGCCAGAACGTCGCCAGCACGCCGATCACGAAGACCAGCGCGATGAAGCCGTTCAGCCAGACATTGGCCAGGAAGATGCCGGAGACCCGCGGATAGGCCAGCCCGACGCCGCTGGTCACCAGCGCCAGCGAAATCAGCATCAGGCTCATCTGGCGCAGCGGCGTCGTGAACTGGATGCGCCCGATGGGGCCCAGCCCGCCTGCCCGCAATTGCTTTGCCATGGAGTGCCCCGCTTCTGTTGCCACAAAATCTAGGGGTATTGCCCGGGTTTGCCAACTAGGAACTCGGGTTGCAACACGCGCTGTTGTTCCGCTGTCACGGCCGATCGGACCATCCGTGTCACCGCGCGGGGCGCGCCGTCAGGGCGCGCGTTTTCTATTCGCCCTTCAACGCCCTGACCCGGCGCGACAGCCAGTCCAGATCCGCATCGGCCACCCCGAGATCGGCCAGATGCGCCGCGGTCTGGTGCAGGTATTCGCAGTTCGGGCCCCGCCCGCCGTGGGCTGCGGCGATGCGTCGCGCCTGCTCTTCCAGCGCCATTCCCCCGACATACTGGCGATGCGCGCGGTCGATGACATAGGTCACCGCCTCGACCCGCGCGCCGTCGTCCAGCGTCAGGGGCTGCACGGTCTCCAGATAGGCGGCGGAAATCAGTTCGCGCGCGCGCAGGTATTCCAGCGTCTCGTCGGCGATCTGGGGGGCGATTTCAAAGGCGATGCCGTGGCAACGCGCCCCCTCGGCGGCATCGAGCGCCAGCACCAGCCCCGGGTTTTCCTCGGTTCCGCGATGATGGATCGACAGCATGCAGAAGGACCGGTGAAACCCGTCGAGCCGCGCCAGTCGACGCCGCGACCAGGCGAAGCCGGGATTCCAGACCAGCGATCCATAGCCAAAGACCCACAGCGGGCGCATGGCGGTTCTCCGCAAGGCGACAGAGCCGGGGACTGGCCGTGCGCCAATCGGGGATGTAAACAACGGTATCGCCAATGACAACCGGCGACGGACGAGGACCGGGGATGCGCGCGCTGAAGCTTCTGACAGGGTTGGCCGTGGCCGCCACGCTGGGGTGGTGCGGCTATTGGTTTGTCGGCGCGCGGGCGCTGGACCGGGTCCTGGCCGAGGGGCTGGCGCGCGTGCCGCAGGTCAGCGCGGCGGGGCATTCGGTGGCGGGTTTTCCCAACCGCTTTGACGTGACACTGGACCAGCCGCGCATCGCGCAGGGCGGTGTCGAATGGTCGGCGCCCTTCCTGCAGGTCTTTGCGCTCAGCTACCGGCTGAACCATTTGCTGGCGGTGTTCGCGCCCGATCAGGTGCTGCGGCTGTCGGGGACGGAGCTGTTGCTGCACACCGACGACCTGCGCGCCTCGGTGGTGATGGAGCCCGGGCGCGACCTGCCCCTGCGCGAGGCGGTGCTGGTCGGCACCGGAATCGAGGTGCGCGCCGAAGGCACGCTGACCCGCGTCGAGCGGCTGCGGTTGGCCAGCCGGACGCAGTCGGCGCGCGTGCAGCAGGTCGCGCTGGTGGTCGAGGGGCTGAGGCCCGATGCCGAAACCCTGACCCGGCTGGATCCCGCAGCGCATTGGCCCCGGCATTTTTCCCTGCTCCGCCTCGATGCCGAGGTCGAAACCGACCGGCCGCTGGACCGCCACGCCCTGTCCGGCCCCTCGCCGCGGCTGGAACGGTTGAGCATGACCGGCTTTCGGCTGGGATGGGAGGGCACCGATATTGCCCTGAGCGGGCGGCTGACACCGGATGCGCAGGGCGTGCTGTCGGGAGAGGTCGTGCTGCGCGTCGAGGGCTGGCCCGCGCTTCTGGCCCGGGCACGCGCCTCGGGGCTTCTGGACCCCGGCGCGCCGGGCTTGCTGGGGCTGCTGCTGGACTCCCTGCCTTCGGAGGCGGACGGCGACCGTATCGAGGTGCCGCTGGCCGTGGTCGCGGGGGATCTCAGGCTGGGCCCGCTGCTGCTGGGAACCCTGCCACCGCTGCGCTGACGCCTGACCCGACCCTCCGCAGTCCCGCGACCGGCTCTCGCTTGGTGTTTTCGCCTGTCGACCGGCTTTGAACCGGTCTCCGCGTCCAAGCGACAGGCGCTAATGGCGCGCGGGCGGGGTCGGCGGCCTATCCGCAGCCTCAGTGGTCGGCAAGGCCTCGGGGCGGGCGATTGCCGCCAGTTCCTCGCGCAGGACGATCCGGAGGTCGGCCATCATCTCGGCCCGCAGGGCTTCGATCCGCATGGCCTCCTCGGCCGCTTCGTGCCGCGCCACCTCGGCGTCAAGATCGCCGGTGACACGCTTCAGCATGCGGTCGTGCAACATCTCGGCCAGCGCGGCACCGGCCAGAACGCCGGTGATGTCGGCGCCCCAGTCCAGCCATTCCGCGCCGCGCCCGACCGAGGGCTGGATCAGTTCGATCGCGCCGCCATAGGCGATGGCCAGCGGCACGGCCCAGTACCAGCGCCGCGAATCGGTCAGGATCACGGGAAAGATCAGCGCGGCAAAGGCGAGGAAATGCACCAGCTTGTCCAGGCCGGGCGCCTGTGGCGCGCGCGGCGGGACCGGCAGCAACATGGCGAATGCCAGGATCGCGGCCAGAACGCCGCCCAGCGCAAGACCCAGCGCGCGCCAACGGCGGGCGCGCTGTTGCAGCGCCTGACCGGCGGCGCCCGAATCTGCGTGCTGCCCTCTCATCCCCGTCCCGCTGTTGCCGACACCCCGGATTGCCACGCAATCGTGGCAAAACAAGGGCCGAGGCCGATCACTCGACCCCGACCATGCCGGCCGCGCGCACGATCTCGCCCAGGCGGACCAGCGCCCGCGCCTCGAGCTGGCGCACGCGCTCCTTGGAAATCCCCATCGACTCGCCCAGATCGCTGAGCGTCGCCGGTTCCTCGGCCAGATGGCGTGCGGCGACGATGCGGCGCTCGCGCTCGGGCAGCCGGTCGACGGCGCTGTGCAGCATCGCCTTCATGCGCGCGCCGTCCAGCCGCTCGCTGACCGCCTGTTCGGGGCCGGGCCCGTCGTCTTCGATCGCGTCGCCCCAGGTCCGTCCGTCCTCGCCCGCCGATTGCGGCGCGTCCAGCGACATGTCCGGTCCGGCCATGCGCCCCATCATCGCCTCGACCTGATCCAGCGGCACCTGCAGTTCGGTGGCCACGCGCTGCGCGAGCGTCTCGGTGCTGGTTTCGTCACGGGCCTGTTTTTGCATCGCGCGACGCAGATGGAAGAAGAGTTTCTTTTGCGTCGCATTGGTGCCCGTGCGCACCAGGGACCAGTTGCGCATGACGTAATCCTGCATCGAGGCGCGAATCCACCACGCGGCATAGGTCGAAAACCGCGAGCCATTGTCCGGGTCGAACTTCTCGGCGGCGCGCATCAGCCCCAGGTTGCCCTGCTGGATCAGATCCTCGTAGGGCACGTCATAACGGCGGAACCGCCCGGCAAAGCTGACCGCAAGCCGCGCATAGGCACTGATCAGCCGGTGCAGCGCGGCCTCGTCGCGATGGTCGCGCCAGGCCAGGGCAAGACGGGTCTCGGTCTCGGCATCCAGAAGCGCCTCGGCCATCGAGGCGCGCACGTAACGGCGGATATGCTGGTCCTGAAAGCCCATGGCACTCATCCTTGGAGAAGCGCAAGTAATAGC
>CALEZJ010000366.1 GCA_937927885.1 uncultured Paracoccaceae bacterium
CCAGATCCATCGCCTCGCCCGAGCGGGCGAGGTCATAGGCGCGCTCGCCATCGACCTTGACGGCGGAATATTGCGGCGGGACCTGCTGGATGAAGCCGCGAAAGGCGCCCAGCGCGGCCTCGATCTGCGCCGCGTCGGGTCGCAGCGCGCTGGTGGCGATCACCTGCCCCTCGGCGTCGTCGGTATCGGTGGCGGCCCCCCAGCGCACGGCGAAATCATAGCCTTTGGTGGTATCGGTGACAAAGGGCACGGTCTTGGTCGCCTCGCCCAGCGCGATCGCCAGAACGCCGGTGGCGGCGGGGTCGAGCGTGCCCGCGTGCCCGGCCTTTTGCGCGTCGAGCGCCCAGCGCACCTTGCCCACGACCGCGGTCGAGGTGATCCCGGCCGGCTTGTCGATGATCAGCCAGCCCGAAACCGCGCGACCCTTGCCCTTGCGTGCCATGTGCTGCCCGTCTTTCCAGCGCGTGGCGATAGCCGCTGGACCCTGCCGCCGCAAGGGGGCGCGGGGGTCTCTGTAGGGTGGGGTTCAACCCCACCCTACGGGCGGCTCAGTGCAGGGCGTCGGCGCGGTCGCAGCCTTCGGGGTCGCCCAGCGTGCAGGCGGCCTCGAACAGGACCAGCGCGCGGCCGAGGTCGCGGGCGACGCCGCGCCCGCCCTCGAAGATGTCGCCCAGGGTCACGCAGGCATAGGAATCGTGCCCGGCGCAGCCCAGTTCGAACAGCCGGATCGCCTGGTCCATGTCGGGGCGCACCCCGAGGCCCGAGCGATAGATCTCGCCAAGGTTCGAGCAGCCCTGCCCTTCGCCGCCGTCGCAGGCCCGGCGATAGAGGGCGGCGGCGCGCTGGATGTCGCGCGCCACGCCTTCGCCCAGTTCCAGCCGAAAGCCGAACTGGCTGCAGGCCAGAAGGTCGCCCGCCGTGCAGCCTGCCTCGAACAGCGCCGCGATGCGGGCGGGGTCGCCGTCGCCGCGCAATTCGGTCTGGAACGCCGCCTCGGTGCAGGCCGGGCCCCAGCCGCCGTTGCACAGGTTGTGCAAGAGGTTGAAGCCGCCGGTTTGATCGACCGGGCCACCGCGCCCCTCGATGCGCATCACCGCCAGCGAGGAACAGGCGGGCGCCCCTTCGGGTGCGGGCCAGAAGTGGGAACAGACCGCGGTGTAGACGTCGCGCGCCTGACGTTCGCTGAACGGCAGGCCCGCCAGCCCGTATTCGTAAAGCTGCCCGATCATCCAGTCGGCCAGCGCCCTTTGCCCGTTGCGGGCATCGAGCAGCAGCACCAGCGCCTCGGGGTCGTCGTTGTTCAGCGCAAGGCGCGCCCGTGCGAGGCGCAGGGCCAGCGTGGCATCGCCGGGCGCCTCGGCCAGCGCCGCGGTGCAGGCATCGACCGCCGCCTGGGGGTCGGTGATGCCATAGGCCGTGGCCGCCCCGGCGGCGCGCTGGTTGCCGGCAAAGCCCGCCAGCGCGTCACATTCGGCCGCCTGCGCCAGCAGGGGGCCGGTGGGTGCCAGCAGGGCCAGAAGGCCGAACAGCGGGAAATGTCGCATGGTGATCCCCTACCTGACCGGTCGCGCCGGGCCCAACCCAGCCGGGCCTAATCCAGCCGCTCACAGCCTTCGGCCATCTCCAGATCGCAGGCGCGCACCAGGGCCTGACGCGCGGCCTCGGGGTCGGGCGCGCCCAGTTCATCGCCCTCCAGCAGGTCGGCGAGGTTGAGGCAGGCGAGCCCCGTCCCCGCCTCGCAGGCGTGCCGGTAGTAGAAGGCCGCGCGTTCGACATCCAGCCAGACGCCCTGACCGCGGCGGAACTGCACCCCCAGGTTGTTGCAGCCCATCGTGTCGCCCAGCGCGCAGGCGCGCGCGCTGAACCCTGCCGCGAGGTCCGGATCGGACTCGACCCCGAGGCCATGCACCAGCATGTAGCCAAGCTCGGTGCAGGCCGGACCGTGAAAGACGCCGCACAACCGCCGGTGTTCGCGCAGGGCTTCGGCCAGACCTTCGGGGGTGGTGTCGCCGTCGCGGTCCCGGCCATAGGTCAGTTCGATCCCGCGCCGGTAGCAGGCCTCGTCGATCCCGCCCTCGCAGGCAAGGGCCAGGTTGGTCATCCCGGCGTCCCAGTCGCGCGCGATCATCTGGCCCTCGATCTGCAGGACGCCGAGCGCGTGGCAGGACCACAGGTCCTGTGTCGCGCAGGCCCGGGCATAGAGCGGCGCCGCGGCGGCCGGATCGGCCGCGACCCCGTCGCCGGTCTCGAGCGCATAGGCCGCATAGGCGCAGCTTTCCGAAAGGCCGAGATCGCAGGCCCGCACGAAGAGCGCGGTCGAGCGCCCGGCGTCGTGGGGCAGGATGCCCCCTTCGCCCAGTTCGATCGCCAGATTGGAACAGGCAAGGGCAAACCCCTGCTCGCAGGTGCGCGCCAGCAGGGCGTCGGCCTCGCCCTCGCGCCCCTCGTCCGCGTCAAGCCAGGCCAACGCCAGATTGTTGCACCCGGAGAGTGCGTGCGGATCGGGGGCAAAGGCGCAGGCCTCGGCATCGAGCGCCTCGGCGCGCGCGGGATCGGGGGGGAAGCCCGCAAGCCCCTCGCCATGCAGCCGTGCGCGGCGGTGGGTGGCAAACACCGGATACCGGTCGGCGGCGCTGTCGATCAGGTCGGCGATGCGGGCGTCGGCAGGGTCGGCTTCTTCATAGGCGCGCGCCAGAAGGAAGCGCAGGAAGGGATCCGCCCCCTCGGCCCAGGCGTCGTGTTCGCAGGCGACGATGGCGGCCTCGGGGTCGCCGATGTCCCAGACCCCGGCAAGCCCGGGCAGGCGCGGGGTATGGGCGAAACCCGCAAGCCGGTCGCAGCCGGTCTCCGTCGCCTGGGCGAAGGCGGGTGGTGCCACCAGACAGGCAAGCAGGACAAGGGACAGGGCGCGGCGCATGGTTTCCTCGACTGGGGCGGGCGCCGGCTGGCCGGACGATCCCCCCGGGCGCCGTTCGGAAGGCGGATCGCCGCCAGCCTAGCACGCGATCCGCGCCGGCCCATAGCCCCTATGCAGCGCGCATCACCATGCCATAAAGGTCGCGCGGATCATCGGGATCGGCGATCATGTCCAGCATCGCCGCCCCGGTCCCGACCTGCCCGGCCAGCCAGGCGAGCGCGCTGAAATCCTCGACCGCAAAGCCCACGCCGTCAAAGAGCGTGATCTGCGCCGCGTCCCGCCGCCCCGGCGCCTGCCCGTCCAGCACCTGCCAGAGCGCGGTGACCGGATAATCGGCCGCCATCTGCTGGATCTCGCCCTCGATCCGGGTCTGGGGTTCGTATTCCACAAAGGTCGTGGCCCGGTGCAGGATCGCCGGGGCGAGTTCCGTCTTGCCGGGGCAATCGCCGCCGATGGCGTTGATATGCACCCCCGCGCCGATCATGTTGTCGTGCAGCACCGTGGCGTTGCGTTTGTCGGCGGTGCAGGTGGTGATGACATCGGCCCCTTCGCAGGCCGCGCCCGCGCTGTCGCAGATCGTGACCTGCATCCCCGCCCGGCGCAGATGCCCGGCGCATTTCGCGCTGGCCGCCGGGTCGGTGTCGAACAGGCGCACCGCGCCGATGCCGCAGACCGCCTTCAGCGCCAGCGCCTGGAATTCCGCCTGCGCGCCGTTGCCGATCAGCGCCAGCACCCGCGCCCCCGGCCGCGCCAGCGCGCGCGTCGCCATGGCCGAGGTCGCGGCGGTGCGCAGCGCGGTCAAAAGGGTCATTTCCGCGAACAGCAAGGGATAACCCGTCGCCACATCGGCGAGCACGCCAAAGGCGGTGACCGTTTGCAGCCCGGACCGGGTGTTGCCCGGGTGGCCGTTGACATATTTGAACGCATAGCGCGCCCCGTCCGACGTCGGCATCAGTTCGATCACGCCGATGGGCGAATGGCTGGCAACGCGCGGGGTCTTGTCGAACAGGGGCCAGCGGCGGAAATCGGCCTCGATCGCCTCGGTCAGTTGCACCAGCGCGGGTTCCAGCCCGATGCGGTGGATGATCGCCATCATCTCGGCCACCGAGACAAAGGGCACCAGCGCCTGCGCCGAAGGGGTCATGCCTGCCCCCGAAAGCTGCGGGTGGGGCGGTCGAACACCTTCCTGCCCATGAGGCTGGCGACCAGATCGACCATCAGATGCGCCGTGCGGCCGCGTTCGTCGAGGAAGGGGTTCAGTTCCACAAGGTCGAGCGAGGTCACCAGTTCGCTTTCGTGCAGCAGTTCCATCACCAGATGCGCCTCGCGGAAGGTGGTGCCCCCGGGCACGGTGGTGCCGACGGCGGGGGCGATCATCGGATCGAGGAAATCGACATCCAGCGAGACATGCAGCAGGCCGTTCGCCGATTCGACCCGGGCAAGAAAGTCGCGCAGGGGAGCGACGACGCCGCGTTCGTCAAGAACGCGCATGTCGTTGATGGCGATTTCGTGGTCCAGAAGCGCCGCGTGTTCGGCAGCATCGACGCTGCGGATGCCGAAGAGGCAGATGTTTTCCGGCGGGACCGGGTTGGGGAACGCGGGCAGCGGCGCGCAATCGCGCCCGGCGAGATAGGCCACGGGCGTGCCATGCAGATTGCCGGTTTCGGTGGTGTCGAGCGTGTGGAAATCGCTGTGTGCATCAAGCCAGAGCACGAAGAGAGGCCGCCCCAGCGCGGCCGCATGCGCCGCCATCCCGGCGACCGAGCCCAGCGAGAGGCTGTGATCCCCGCCCAGAAAGACCGGCATGCCCTGCCCGGCGGCGGCCTGACCGGCCCGGGCCAGCGCCGAGAGCCAGCCGAGGGTTTCGGGCAGGTGGTGCACGGCGGGGTTGGCAGGGGTGGCGGGCTCGGGGGTGCAGGCCACGTCGCCCAGATCGCTGACCCGGTGACCCAGCGATTCCAGCGCCTGCGAAAGGCCCGCGGTGCGATAGGCGGCAGGACCCATCAGGCAGCCGGGGCGGCGCTGGCCGCTGTCGACCGGCGCACCGATCAGAAGGCAATGGGTCTGGGGCATGGGAACCTCTTTTCTGTGTCGGGGCGGATCATGGCAGGGAAGGATGTCTGTTTCGCTGACAGGAATGGCCATTCGGGGCGATATATGGCACAGTTTGCGCACTATGATTGACCGAAACGGACAGGACATGCCGGACGACACCGACACCCGCCTGATCGCTGCCCTCAAACGGGATGGCCGCGCCGCGCTGGCCGATCTGGCCGCGCAACTGGGCCTGAGCCGCGCCACCGTGCGCGCCCGTCTGGCGCGGCTGATGCAAAGCGGCGAGATCGCGGGCTTTACCGCCCTCACCCGCGGCGAACTGGCCGAAAGCCCGGTGCGCGCGCTGATGATGGTCGCCATCGAGGGCGCGGGCACAGAACGCGCGGTGGCGCGCATGCTGGCGATGCCTGCCGTGCGGGCGGTGCATTCGACGACCGGGCGCTGGGACGTGATCGTGGATCTGGCGACCGACAGCCTGAGCGCGCTCGACGACACGCTGGCGCGGATCCGCCGGCTGGAGGGCGTCACCCAGAGCGAGACGAACCTGCTGATGAACACCCGCCGCGCCACCGCCGCGCGCTAGCGTGCCCGCATTCATTTGCGTTCACGCGCCCCGCCAGCCTTTTGTGGTCGCATGTCTCTTGCGCAAGACCGGTTCCCACTTTCGCGCGACATGCTCCAGGGTGACGGGCCGGGTCAGGGGGGCATTCTGCCCCCCTCGCGCTGGCGCGCTCGCCCCCCTGGGGATATTTGAGGACAGATGAGGGGGTAAGCTTTTGTTAACTTTATCTTTGCTCTGAAAATATCGTCCCGGGCCGTCACCCTGCGCGAGAGGTCAGGACGGGGTGCGCGCGGCTTTTTCGGTCAGGCCGGACACCCCTTCGCGGCGGGTCAGTTCGGCCTCGACATCGGCCAGCGAGACATCGCGCGCGGCGCACATGACGAGGAGGTGAAAGAGCACGTCGGCGGCCTCGGCGGTCAGTTTCGCACGGTCGCCCTTGACCGCCTCGATGATCGCCTCGACGGCTTCCTCGCCGAATTTCTCGGCGCATTTCTCCGGGCCCCTGGCCAGAAGTTTCGCGGTCCAGGAGGTGTCCGGGTCGGCGCCCTTGCGCGAGTCGATGGTGGCGGCGAGGCGGGTCAGGGCGCTCATGCCAGCCTCACCGGGATGCCGGCGGCGGCCATGTGGGCCTTGGCCTGGCCGATGGAAAAGGTGCCGAAGTGAAAGATCGACGCGGCCAGCACGGCCGAGGCATGGCCTTCGGTCACGCCCTCGACCAGATGGTCCAGCGTCCCCACGCCGCCCGAGGCGATCACCGGCACCTCGACCGCATCGGCGATGGCGCGGGTCAGGGGCAGGTTGTAGCC
>CALEZJ010000367.1 GCA_937927885.1 uncultured Paracoccaceae bacterium
GACTGACCTGGATCATCTGCGACATGCGCGCGCCCGGGATCACCGTGCGGCCCATTGCGAACATGGCCGGGGCTTCGCATTTCGCCGAGGTTTTCTATGACGCGGTGCGCCTGCCCCTGACGAATGTCGTCGGCGGGCTGGGCAACGGCTGGGCCACCGCGATGACCACGCTGGGGTTCGAACGAAAGACCGCCGCGATGGCGCTGCAACTCGATCTGTCGGTGCGGGTCGAACGCCTCATCGCCGAGGCGCGACCGGCGCCCGGTTCCGCGCTGGCCGAATCCCTGGCCGATCTGCGCGCCGAGGCGGCTGGCCTGCGCGCGATGACCTGGCGCAGCGTGCTGCGCGAGGGGGGCACCCCGTTCGACGGCTCGCTGGTGCGGCTGTCCTTTGCCGAACTGGCACAGCGCGTGCACCGGCTGGCGGTCGATCTGCTGGGCCCCGAGGGGCTGCGGGACGGACCCGTCCTGCACGATTATCTGGAATCCTATTCCGAAACCATTGCCGGCGGCACCGCCGAGATCCAGCGCAACATCATTGCGGAAAAGCTGCTGGGCCTGCCGCGCGAGGGGCGGGCATGAACCTCGACCAGACCGACGAACAGCGCCAGATGATCGCCACGCTGGATGCGCTGCTGGCCAGCGAATACCCCTTGTCGCGGCTTCGGCGCGACAAGGGCGAAACCCTTGACCCCCTGGCGGGCTTTGGCCTCTTTGATCTCGCCGCCGCCGGGATGCCCGCGACCGAGGCCCTGCTGCATGCGCGGCTGGGGCGGCATCTGGTCGGCGCTTCGGCACTGGCGCGGGCCGCCGCGGTCCGGCTGGCGGGCGAGGGGCCTCTGGCCGACGGGATCGGCGCGGGGCGGGTGGCCGTGTCTGCGGGTGTGGTGTCCGGCGCGGATCTGCTGCTGCTGGATACGCCGGGCGCCGGTGTCGCGGTCTGGCGCGACGGGGCTGCGCTGCGCTGGGGGGCCATCGAACCGGGGCCGGGCGCGCAGGCGGCGGGCGGGGGCCTGCCCCTGACCCGCACCCGGCGGCCAGACTCGGCGCACGCGGCCGCGCCGGATCATTGGCAACTTCTGGTCTGTGCCCAGCTTCTGGGCGTCGCCGAGGGGGCGATGGAGCTGGCGGTGGACTATGCCGGACTGCGCCAGCAGTTCGGTCGGCCCATCGGCAGCTTTCAGGCGATCAAGCACCACGCCGCGAACATGGCGCTGGGGGTGGCGATGCTGTCGGCCCAGCTCGATTTCGCCGCGCTGTCGCTCGAGGGCAATCTGCCCGATGCACCCTTCCAGATCGCCGCTCTCGCCCGGCTGGCACCCGGAGTGGCGCTGAAGAATGCCCGGCTGGCCATCCAGATCCACGGAGGGATCGGCTTTTCGGCCGAGGCCGACGTGCATCTGTTCCTGAAGCAGGCGCATCGGCTGGCCCAGCTCTTGCCGCAAACCGACCTGTTGGCGCTGTCCGCGCCGCTGACGCATGGAGGATAGGATGCGCGTTGCCCTCATCACCGGGATGTCCAGCGGCATCGGGCTTGCCACCACCCGCGCTTTTCTGCGCGACGGGATCGCGGTGGTCGGCGTCGCCCGGGACCCCGCCAGACTGGCGCAGGCCGCCGAAACCTGTTCGGGTCTGCCCGCGCCGCTGGTCACGCTGGCGGCGGATGTCACCGCGGACGACACGCCCGCGCGGGCCGTGGCGCTGGCGCTCGGGCACTTTGGCCGACTCGATCATCTGGTGAACAACGCGGGCGTCGGCAGCCCCCGACCCGTGCACGAAACCGACGATGCGATGCTGGACCAGTTCCTGGACCTGATGCTGCGCGCGCCCTTCCGCATGACCCGGGCCGCGCTGGCGGCCTTTGGCACGCCGGCCAGCATCGTCAATGTGTCGTCCACCTTCTCGCTGGTCGGCGGCCTCAGGGGCGGGGCCTATTCGGCGGCCAAAGGCGGGCTGAATGCGCTGACCCTGCATCTGGCGGCGCAATATGGCGCGCTGGGGGTCCGGGCCAATGCCGTGGCGCCCGGCGTCGTGCCGACACCGATGACCAACCACCGCCTTCAGGACGAAGGATTCCGCCGCATGAACACCGAGATGACACCCAGCCACCGCCCCGGCAGCGCCGAGGATGTCGCCGAGGCGATCCTGTGGCTGTCGCAACCGGCCTCGGGCTGGATCAACGGGCAGATCCTGGCGGTCGATGGCGGATGGAGCGCGACAAAGTACCTCTCGCCCGAGGCGTTGAGCGCCCGGAGGATCGAATGATCCCTGCCGCCCTCTCGCCCTTGCGCCTGCCCGCGATTGCGGCGCCGATGTTCCTGACCTCGGGGCCGGACCTGGTGGTGGAAACCTGCAAGGGCGGGGTGGTCGGCAGCTTTCCGGCGCTGAACCAGCGCAGCACTCAGGGGTTTTCCGACTGGCTGGACCAGATCAGGGGGCGCCTTGGCCCCATGGACGCGCCCTACGGTGTCAATCTGGTGGTGCACCGCTCGAACCCGCGTCTGGCGGCGGATCTGGAGGTGGTCGTGGCGCACAGGGTGCCGCTGGTGATCACCTCGCTGGGGGCGGTGGCCGAGGTGGTCGAGGCCGTCCATTCCTATGGCGGCCTGGTGTTTCATGACGTGATCGGGCTGCGCCACGCGCAAAAGGCCGCGCAGGCCGGCGTGGACGGCATCATCGCGGTGGCCGCCGGGGCCGGGGGGCATGGCGGCACGCTCAGCCCCTTCGCGCTGCTGGCGGAAATCCGGGCGATGTTCGACGGCTGCCTGATCCTGTCGGGGGCGATGACCACCGGCGCGCAGATCGCCGCCGCGCGGCTGATGGGGGCCGATCTGGCCTATCTTGGCACCCGGTTTCTGGCCACGCGCGAGGCGATGGCGCAACCCGCCTACAAGCAGATGGTGGTGGACAGCCGGGCGGCGGACATTCTCTACACGCCGAACATCTCGGGCGTCGCGGCGAATTTTCTCCGGCCCTCGATTGTCGCCGCGGGCCTCGATCCGGACGCGCTGGGTTCGCCCTGGGTGGCGGCCGCGTCGTCGTTC
>CALEZJ010000368.1 GCA_937927885.1 uncultured Paracoccaceae bacterium
CCGCCGTATGGCGACGCTGGATCACATGACAACCGGGAGGCTGGGCTGGAACATCGTCACCGGATTTCTGGACAGCGGCGCGCGGGCCTGCGGCGAGCCCGGGCTGATGGCGCATGATGCGCGCTACGACGCGGCCGACAGTTTCATGGATGTGGTGCTGTCCCTACTTGGCGCGTCCTGGGCCGAAGGCGCAGTGCTGCGCGACCGTGCCAAGGGGCAATTTGCCGATCCCGCCCGGATCGCGGTGATCCACCGCGACGGCCCCTGGCACCCTATTCACGCCGCCGGGCCGACAGAACCCTCGCCCCAGCGTGTGCCGATGCTGTTCCAGGCGGGTGGATCGCCGCGCGGGCGCGATTTTGCCGCGACCCATGCCGAAGGGATCTTTCTCAATGGCCCGAAACTGCCCCTGGTGGCCGAGCAGGTTCGGGACATCCGCGCCCGTGCCGCCGCCAGGGGGCGCGACCCCGAGGCCCTGCGCTTCTTCGCCGGAGCCTCGATCATCGTCGCCGAAACCGAGGCGTTGGCCGAGGCGCGCATGCGAGACTACATGCGCCACGCCAGCGTCGAGGGGATGCTGGCGCAATTGTCGGCGGCGCTGGGGATTGATCTGGCCGCCTATCCGCTGGATGAACCGATCCGGTACCGTGAAACCGACGCCGCGCGCTCGCAATTGGACATGCTGACACGCAAGGGCAGTCTGACCATCCGCCAGATGGCGGAGAGCATGATTCTGAGCGGGCGTAACGTGATGCTGGTCGGCACGCCCGCGCAGATTGCCGACCGGATGACCGAATGGGTCACCGAGGGCGGGTTGCACGGATTCAATGTCTCGCGCATCCTTGCACATGAGACGACCGAAGCGGTGATCGACCTTCTGGTGCCCGAATTGCAGCAGCGCGGTCTGTACAAGACCGCCTATGCCGAAGGGACATTGCGCGAAAAGCTACGCTGAGGGAAACCGTGGCTGACTAGGCGATCCGCTGCCCTGCGTGGCGGGTCGCCGGAACCGCCACGCTCTGGCCCAGCCGCATGGCCAGTCGCGTCCGCACACCCGGGTCGGGAATCCGCGCTGTGCTCATCCGGTGCGGTCCAGCGCCTGCAACTCGCGTTTCAGCACCTTGCCCTGCGCGCTGGTGGGCAGCGCTGTACGGATCACCACGCTGCGCGGCACCTTGTAATTCGCCATCGCCTCGCGCGCCCAGCCGATGATTGCAGCCTCGTCGGCCACCGCGCCGGGGCGCAACACCACATAGGCGCGCCCCACCTCGCCCAGTCGCTCGTCCGGCACGCCGATCACCGCAACCTGTTCGATGGCGGGGTGGTGTGACAGCATGCGCTCGATCTCGGCGGGATAGCAGTTGAACCCACCGACGATAAACATGTCCTTCAGCCGGTCCTCGATCACCAGATTGCCGTCTTTACGGATGCGACCGATGTCGCCGGTGTGAAGCCAGCCCTGCGGATCAATGGTCGCCTGCGTGGCGACGGGATCTTCGAAATAGCCCTTCATGACGATATAGCCGCGGATCACCACCTCGCCGGTCTGATCGGGCGCCAGCAGGGCGCCCCCTTCACCCATGATGGCGATCTCGACACCGTCCATCGGCTTGCCCGCCGTGTTTGCAATCACCTCGACCGGGTCGTCGTGGCGACACATCGCACCATACCCGCCGCATTCGGTCAGCCCATAGCCGTTGCAGACCCCGGCAAAACCCAGATCGCTGCGCATGCGTTCGACCAGAACCGAAGGGATCACCGCCCCGCCGGTGATGCCAAGACGCAGGCTGGTGCGATCGAACGCCGCCAAGCCCGGATTGTTCAGCATGCCCTGAAAGATCGCCGGCGGGCCGGGAATCACCGAAACGCGGTCGGCCTGAATGCGTCCCAGAACCTCGGCCGGGTCATAGGATTGATGCGGCAGGATCGTCGCCCCGACAATCAGCGACCCGATGGCACCGCCGCGATAGCCGAAGGCGTGAAAGAAGGGCGGAATTACCAGCGTGCGGTCGCCGCGCTGCAATCCCACGCGCCGGGTCCAGTTGGCAACGACCCGCAGAAACTGGCCATGGCCGTACATCACCCCCTTCGATCGCCCGGTAGTGCCGGACGTGAACAGGATATCCGCAGTGCTGTCCGGCGTCAGGGCGGCGATCCGGGCGGCCAGCGCGGCCTCGTCCACGCTGGCAGCACGGGTCAGGAAATCACTCCAGCCGGTGTCTGCTCCCGCGTCGCCTTCGGTCACCACCACGTCGACCAGCCCGGCGCGCGTGGCGGGCGACAGCATCGCGGGATAATCCTGCCCAAGAAAGCGCCCGCAACTGACAAGCAGCCGCACGCCGCCGCGCAGTGCCAGATCCTCGACCTCGGCGGATTTGAATCGCGTGCTTGCCGGGATCAACACCGCGCCCGCGCTGGCGATACCCAACGCCGCGACGATCCAGTGCCAGGTATTCGGCGCCCAGATCATCACCTTGTCGCCCGGTTCGATGCCTCTGGCGATCAGCGCGCGCGCAAAGTGACGCTGCGCGGCGTCCAGTTGGCGGTAGCTCAATACCTTGCCCCGATCCTCGATGGCCGGTGCTTTGCCGTAAACCTCGGCAGCGCGGCTGCAAAAGGCTGGAAGGGTGGTAAAAGACCAGTCGACCGTTTCCAGCATCATGCGCTCCAAAAGGGACGTGGCCGCCCGTGATTTGTCTTGAGTCTATCCGCCACGGACCGCATTGCGCTACATCGTCCAAAGGGACGACGAAGCGACCGCCCCACTGCCCTATTGCCCGAAAGGGTCCAGCCAGAGGAATGTGTCCATGTCCCGCCCCGCGCCAGCCTCGCAGACAAGCGCCCGGATCGACCTCAGCGGCCAGGTCGCAATCGTTACTGGCGGAACGCGCGGGATCGGCGCCGCCATTGCGCGCGCCCTTCTGGCGGCCGGGGTCAAGGTGGCAATCTGCGGGCGCACCCCGCCTGAATCCCTGCCTCAGTCCGGGGACCGCAGCGCCCGGTTCTGGCCCTGCGACGTGCGCAAGGCTGAGTCGGTTGCCGATTTCGTCGATGCGGTGGGCGCGGCATTCGGGAGGGTCGACATTCTGGTGAACAACGCCGGCGGTTCGCCACCGGCTGCGGCACTGACCGCCTCGCCGCGATTTCATGAGTCGATTCTGGCGCTGAACCTGACCGGGCCGATCCACATGTCGCAGGCGGCCGCGCGATGGATGCTGCGCGGCGATGGGGGCGCTATCGTCAACATCTCCAGCGTCTCCGGGGTACGACCCTCGCCTGGGACCGCAGTCTACGGCGCTGCCAAGGCTGGGCTTCTAGGCCTTACGCGCAGCCTTGCCGCCGAATGGGGGCCGCAGATCCGCGTCAATGCCATTGTGGTCGGTCTGATCGACACCGGCGAACAGGCACTGCCCTATGGCACCGTCGAGGCGCAGCAGGCCATCGCGCAATCCCTGCCCGCCCGCAGGATGGGCGCGCCCGACGACATCGCGGCGGGGGTGCTGTATCTGGTCAGCCCATTGGCGGCCTATGTGTCAGGCGCGACGCTGGAAATCCACGGCGGCGGCGAGCGCCCGCTGTTTCTGGACCTTGTCGAGCGTCACTCCCGCTGACGCCTGCTGGAAAAGAGCCTGACCCAACGAATTTCGGTCAGGCTCTTCTCGGGCCTCAGCTTGTCGGCGTTTTGCATTGACCCAAGCGCATCCTATTTCACCCCATAGACCGGCTTGGCCGCTGGCCGCGCGGCGCGCAGGCGGGCTACCATGGCGGCAACCTCGGTGGTGGGGATGCGTGCATGCCGGTCCTCGGTGGGGCCGTCGGTCCAGCCAAGCGCCAGCGACAGTTTGCCGCCCAGCAGTTCGAACACCTCGCCGGTCACCCCAGCCGAGTCTGTCGAACACAGATAGGCAATCAAGGGCGCCGTATTTTCCGGGGCAAACAGGTCGAAATCGCCCTCCATGCGCGACATGGCCTCGCCAAAGGCTCCTTCGGTCATGCGGGTGCGTGCATTGGGGGCAATGGCGTTCACCATGATGCCATAGCGCGCCAGTTCCGCTGCCTGCACCAGTGTCAGCCCGGTAATCCCGGCCTTTGCGGTGGAATAGGCGCTTTGGCCGATGGACCCCTGCAACCCAGCACCCGAGGTGGTGTTTATGATGCGCGCATCCACCGGGCGTCCGGCCTTGAGTTCTGCCCGCCAATGATCGACCGCATGGCGCGTGGTGCAGAAATGGCCCCGCAGGTGCACCCGCATCACGGCATCCCATTCGTCTGGCGTGGCCGAGACGAACATCCGGTCGCGCACGAACCCGGCGTTGTTGACCACAGCATGCAGCGCGCCAAACGCGTCCAGCGCCAGTCGCACGATCCGCCCCGCCGCGTCCCAATCCGCGATGTCGTCGAAGCTGGCCACAGCCTGTCCCCCGGCCGCGAGGATCTCGGCGACCACCTGATCGGCGGGGGTTTCGCCCGTCGCCTCTCCGTGGTTGCTGACCCCGAGGTCATTGACCACCACCGCCGCCCCCTGCGCTGCCAGTTCCAGCGCATAGGCCCGGCCCAGACCACGCCCCGCGCCGGTCACGATCACCACGCGCCCCTCGCAGATACCCATCCCCTATCCTCCTGTCCTTCCGCCCAGCCGTACAGGGCGGGCAAAGCCTTCGTTGCGTGTCCTGCCGGGTTCCGGCGCGGCAAACGGCATGCATTCCACCAACCCGGCCAGCGATCGGCGCGCCAGTCGCTGGTATTCTCCCTCGCCATCATTGCGCCAGACGATCTCTTCAGCCGAAAGCGCGCGGATCTCTCGCGCGGGGTTGCCACCGATCAGGTGCCGCGGGCCAAAAACCGCGCCACCGCGCACCAGGCTTTGTGCAGCGACCAGGCATTCCGCGCCGATCATCGCCCCATCGAGAACCACGGCGCCCATGCCGACCAGCGCGTTCTCGCCCACCTCGCATCCATGCAGGATGGCCCCGTGGCCGATGGTCGCGCCGCGCCCGACGATGCAGTCGCGTTCGGCCGAACCGTGCAGGACACAAGCATCCTGAACCGACGCATCCCCCGTCACCACGATCCGCCCGAAATCGCCCCGCAGGCTGGCCCCCGGCGCAACATAGCAGCCCGGACCCAGGATCACGTCGCCGATCAGGCTGGCCAGTGGATGCACGAAGCTGGTGGGATCGACCACCGGCACGCGCCCCTCAAAGGCATAGCACGCCATCAGAGGCGCTCGATGATGGTGACATTGGCCTGGCCCCCACCCTCGCACATCGTTTGCAGACCAAAGCGCCCGCCGCGTCGCTCGAGTTCATGCAGCATCGTTGTCATCAGCCGGGCGCCGGTAGCGCCCAGAGGATGCCCCAGTGCGATGGCGCCGCCATTTACGTTGACCTTCTCGTGCGGGATGCCCAGTTCCTTCATCCAGGCCATCGGGACCGAGGCAAAGGCCTCGTTGCACTCAAAGAGATCAATATCCTCGATGCGCAGGCCTGTCTTTGCCAGCGCGTGCCGTGTGGCGGGGATCGGCGCGGTCAGCATCCAGACCGGATCATCGCCCCGCACCGACAGATGGTGGATCCGAGCACGCGGTTTCAGCCCGTGCTCGCGCACCGCGCGTTCAGACGCGATCAGCAACACCGAGGCGCAATCGGCGTTCTGACTGGCAATCCCGGCATGGATCGAGCCCCCCTCGCGCAGCGGTTGAAGCCCGGCCATGCGCGCCAGCGAGGTGTCGCGCCGCGGGGTCTCGTCGGCCTCCAGTTCCGCCATCGGCGCGATTTCCGGCGCCATGCGGCCTTCGTCGATGGCGGCAATCGCGCGACGGTGCGAGGCGAGGGCGAAATCCTCCATCTCCTCGCGACTGATCTGCCATTTGTCGGCGATCATCTGGGCGGAACGGAACTGGTTCACCTCGGCATCGCCATAGCGCGCGCGCCAACCCGGAGAGGTAGAAAACGGATCCGGAAATCCCCAGTGCTGCCCGGCGATCATCGCGCCGGAAATGGGGATCAGGTTCAGGTTCTGCACGCCACCCGCGACGACCAGATCCTGCGTACCGCTCATCACGCCCTGCGCGGCGAAGTGGATCGCCTGCTGTGCCGATCCACACTGCCGGTCCACGGTGACACCCGGCACATGGTCAGGCATCCCCGCCACCAGCCAGCAGGTCCGCGCGATGTCGCCCGCCTGCGGCCCCAGGGTTTCGGTGCACCCAAGGATCACATCATCCACCGCCGCCGGATCGATGCCCGAACGCCCGATCAGAGCCCTGATCGCATGGGCGCCAAGATCGGCGGAATGGACCTGCGCCAGGGCTCCTTTCTTGCGGCCGATGGGGGTGCGGACAGCGTCGATGATATAGGCTTCAGGCATGGGAATTCTCCGTGGGAAACAGCCGATCAGGGCCTAACGGCAACCCGAAGGCCCGCGTGGCGACCCGGTCGCGGTGATGCGCGGGGCTGCCCCAGGCATGGGTCAGCCATAGCGCGCGCTTGAGGCAGAACTGCACGTCCACTTCCCAGGAATAGCCCATCGCGCCATGCACCTGCAGCGACTGGCGCACGGCGAAATCGGCCGCCTCGCCCGCGGCCAGCAGCGCATGCGAAACGCGCGCCCTGGCAAAAGTACCGGTTCCGGGCGGCAGCCCGGCCGCCGCGTGAACGACGGGTCGTGCAAACTCGACCCTGACCTGCGCCGAGGCAAGGTGATGCTTGATCGCCTGATAGCTGCCGATCGGCTTGCCGAACTGCTTGCGCTCGGCCGCATAGGCCACCGCGAGGTCGATGGCGCGCTGCGCCAGCCCCAGAAGCTGGGCCGCCGCGAACAACGCGCCACGCTCGCGCGCCAACAGGGTGGCGGGGGCGTCGGGCGGTGCGATACGGGTGCTGGCGTCCAGCGGCGCCGAAAGGGTGAACAGCCTCAGCAAGGGGTCGATATGGGGCTGCGCGACCAGGTCGGCCTGTGTGGGGACCAGCAGGTGCAGCCCACCGTCGGCCGCAGTGACCAGAAGGCGCGCGGCGCGGTCGGCCTGCGCCACCTGGCCGCGATCCGCCCAGACAATCACCTCGTCCTCGCCGGTTTCGATGCCGCATTCCGCCAGCAGCGGGCGCACGACCCCCACCAGATCGACCAGCGGTTCGGGCAGCAAGTGATAGCCGCAGGCTGTGGCGATCTGCACGAAATCGACCTCGGCCAAACCCAGTCCGCCCCCGCTTTCGGGTACCATCAGGCCCGTCAGCCCAAGTTCGCCCAGCCGCGACCAACGCGCCGGATCAAACCCCTCGCCGCGCCCCAGCATGGCGCGCAGATCGGTGGTCGATGACACCTCGGCCAACAGGTCGCGCGTCACCCCGGCCATCATCTCCTGTTCTTCGGTGAAGGTGAAATCCATCTCGGTCGCCCCCCTCAGCCGCGCGGCAGGCCGAGCATGCGCTCGGCGATGATATTGCGCTGGATTTCATTTGTGCCGGCATAGATCGGCCCTGCCAGCGAGAACAGATAGCCGTCCAGCCAGTCGCCCACACCATGCGCCAGCGGTGCCTGCGGCAGAAAACTTCCGCGCGCTCCCAGGATTGCCAGCGCGGTACGGTGCAGGGCGATGTCCATTTCGGACCAGAAGATCTTGTTCACACTGGCCTCGGCACCGATCTTGCCACCCGCGATCAGCCGCGAGGCGGTAGCGTGGATCGACAGCGCATAGGCTTCCGCGTCCATCACGGCCTGCAACACCGCATCGCGCTGAGCGGCTGGTTCACCCTCGGCGCGAAACAGGTCGACCAGCCGCTGCGCCGCAACCTGATAGCGCGCGGGGCTGCGCAGCATCAGCCCGCGCTCGAACCCCGCGGTGGCCATGCAGATCGCCCAGCCCTGCCCCTCGGCCCCCAACCGGTTGAAGGCGGGCACCCGAACCTCGTCGAGGAACAGTTCGGCGAATCCGACCTCGCCGTTGATCTGGGCTATCGGCTGGCGGCGCAACCCCGGCGCATCCAACGGGAACAGGATCAAGGTCAGCCCGTGGTGGCGTTCGCTGGCTGGATCGGTGCGGAAAAGGCCAAATGCCCAGTCCGCGAACACCGCGCGCGAGGACCAGATCTTGTGCCCGGACAGAACATACTCGTCCCCGTCGCGCACTGCCCTGGCCCTCACCGCCGCCAGATCGGACCCAGCCTGTGGTTCGGACCACGCCTGCGCCCAGATTTCCTGACCTGACGCCATGGTCGGCAGGAACCGGGCCTTTTGCGCGGGCGTGCCGAACTCCATCAGCGTAGGACCCAGGAGGAAGATGCCGTTCTGGTTCACCCTGAGTGGCGCACCGGCGCGGTAGTATTCCTCTTCGAAAATCAGCCAGCGGATCAGGTCCAGCCCACGACCGCCGTAGGCCTCGGGCCAGGTGACCATTCCCCAGCGTCCAGCGGCGAGGCGGCGCTCCCAGTCGCGGTGCGCCTCGAACCCGGCACGGCTGAGGTCAAAGGATTCGGGCGGGGTCGTCGGCACATTTGCCTGCATCCAGTCGCGCACCTCGGTGCGAAACGCCCGCTGACCATCGGTGTAGCGCAGATCCATTTCAGCCCTGCGCCGGGCCTTCGCCCGCGTCCTTCTTGTTGGCGCGCACCATGCTGGCGGCATCCATCCCGCCCAGCCGGTTGCCCGAAACCAGTTCGTTCTGCGCATGGGCAAAGTGGTGCATGTGGTAATGGGCATCCATAGCCGTGCGTTTGCCGCGCAGATCCTCGGCGTGATTCACCGCCTGCTTGGTCAGCCACAGGCCCAAGGGCGGACGCTCGATCAGCTTTTGCGCCATCGCCGCCACCTCGTCGCGCAGGGCATCGCGCGCCACTACCTTGTTGACCATCCCGAAACTTTCGGCGCGGGTGGCCGACATCCGCTCGCCCAGCAGCAGGAATTCCTTGGCCACACGCGGCGGCAATTCGAAAGCGTGGGCAAAGTATTCGACCCCCGGAATGCCCATCCGTGCCACCGGGTCCTGAAAGAATGCGTCCTCCGAAGCCACTATCAGATCGCAAACCCAAGCCAGCATCAGACCACCCGCGACGCAGGCGCCCTGCACCATGGCGATGGTCGGCTTGGGCGCGTCCCGCCAGCGACGGCACATGCCCAGATACACCTCATGTTCGCGGACATAGAGCATCTCGGCTCCCGGGCGGCCGACATGGTCCTGCCACAACAGCCGTCGAGCAAAGCTGGCATTCACGTCGCGCCCCGGAGTGCCGATGTCATGCCCGGCCGAAAAATGCTTACCCGCGCCGCCAAGCACAATCACCCGTACCGCATCGTCATTGACCGCGCGCACAAAGGCGTCGTCCAGCGCGTAGGTCATCTGCGAATTCTGCGCATTGTTGAAAGTCGGCCGATTCATCATGATCCAGGCCACGCCGTCGGCGACCGCATAAAGAACAGGCTCGTCCGTCTCATAGACGGGGGCGGCGGGTTGGGCCGGGTCGGTCATCGGGATGCCCCTGCGTGAATGGGTTGTTGCCCCAGCATAACGCGCCAGAGCAGGCGGCGGGGCATCGTCTGTTGGGACTAAGCCCCTCGCGTGACGGTAATGGCGCGCCCGATGCCTTCGGGACGGGCGAGCATATCATGCGTCGCCAGCGTCTCGGCCCAGCGGACGCGCATCGCCGGATCGACCAGCGGCGTGCTGCGCCGGGTCGCCAGATCGACATGGATCGACAGCGCCTCCATCACCGCGGCACGCGCGCCAGTCGCCAGATTCCAGGCCTGATGCAGCATGTGAACACGCTTGTAATCGGTCCACACCAACAGCGTGGTCACCGCCACCATTTCGTCCAGCCGCAGTTCTGCATGGTGCCGCACATGTTTTTCCAAGCGGAAATATCCCAGCCCTGAAGCGGGATAGCCCGTCCCCGCGCCGTGGTGGTCGAAGAACGCCAGTTCGGCGCTTTGAAACATGTGGTCATAGCCCAGCACGTTCATGTGGCCGTTCGCGTCGATCCAGCACTCCTCGATCCGCCCCCGGAACGAGACAAACCCGCCTGCCGCCAGGGCTGTGTCATTCACCGACATGAACCGCGCTGCGTTCGGCGTGAAGGTTGGCCAGTTGCGCATCGAGATCGGCTGCAGGGCAATTGATTGCCACCGAACCGCGGCGAATGATCATCGCGCGGTCGGCATAGGGCTGGGTAATCTTCAGATGCTGCTCGACGATGATCACCGCTGTGCCGCTTTGCGCCCAGCGACGCAGGAACGACAGGATCGGCGGCAACAGCGCCTGCGCCACCCCCATCGAGGGCTCGTCGCACATCAGAACCTTTGGCCGAGCGACAAAGGCCTGCCCGAGTGCCAGGATCTGTTGCTGCCCACCCGAAAGGTCGCGCGCCCGTGCCTTGTATTTCTCGCGCAAGATCGGAAAGACGTCGAATGTCTCGGCCTCGAGTGCATCGAAACTGCCGCGGAGACTTTTCTCCAGCGCGGCCATGCCCAGCCGCAGATTGTTGTACGTCGGGGGCGTGACGATGCTGCCCGCGACGCGAACCTCACGAATGATCGTGCCTGCTGGCAGGCCGAGGTCGCTGGCTCCGTAAGAATTCTCATACCGAATGCT
>CALEZJ010000369.1 GCA_937927885.1 uncultured Paracoccaceae bacterium
CTCGAAATCCGCGTGCTGCCCGGCATCACCGCGATGCTGGCGGCGGCAGCGGCGGCGGGCGCGCCGCTGGGGCACGATTTCTGCGCCATCAACCTCAGCGACAATCTGAAGCCATGGGCGCTGATCGAACGCCGCCTCAGGCTGGCGGCGCAGGCGGATTTCGCCATGGCGTTCTATAACCCGCGCTCGGCCAGCAGGCCCGAGGGGTTCGCCCGCACGCTGGATGTGCTGAAGCAGGAATGCGCGGATGCGCGACCGGTGCTGTTCGCGCGCGCGGTGACGACCCCCGAACAGGTGTTGCGCATCGTGCCGCTGGATCAGGCCAGCCCCGAAATGGCGGACATGCGCACCATGGTGATCGTGGGCAATTCGGCGACGCGGGTGATCGAGACGCCGCGCGGGCCGATTCTGTATACGCCGAGGTCGGTGTGACGGGGTTGGCCGGGTCAGGGGGGCGCTGCCCCCCTCGCCGCGTTGCGGCTCACCCCCCGGGATATTTGAGGACAGATGAAAGATCACGCGCGGGCAAAGGCGAGGGCCTGATCGAGGCTGTGGGTTTCACGGCGCGGCGGGAGGCGGGGGCGGTCGATCATCAGGACCGTCAGGCCCAGCGCGCGCGCGGCGATCAGTTTCGAGATGCTGCCGGTGCCGCCCGCGTTCTTCGACACGACCAGGTCGATGCGATGGGTTCTCAGCAGGGCCGCATCAGCCTCGGCGCTGAAGGGGCCGCGGTCGATGGTGACCTCGTGATCCGGCAGCGGAGGCGGCCCGGCGGGCGCATCGACAAGGCGCAGGTGGTAATGGTGCTGGGGCTGGGCGGCGAATTCGGCCAAGTGCATGCGCCCGATGGCCAGAAGGATGCGGCGGGGCGGACCGGCAAGGGCGGCGACGGCGGCAGTCATGTCCGGGACACGCTGCCAGGTGTCGCCGGGTTCGGGTTCCCACGCCGGGCGGGTCAGGGCCAGAAGCGGCATGCCGGTGGCCGCACAGGCGTTTATGGCGTTCGTGCTCATCTGCGCGGCGAAAGGGTGGGTGGCGTCGATCACATGGGTGATCTGGTGGTCGCGCAGATACTGGATCAGGCCCGGCACGCCGCCAAAGCCGCCGATGCGGGTGGGGATCGGCTGCGCCTTGGGTCTTTCAACGCGACCCATGTAGGACAGGGTCGCGGGGATCTGCGCCGCGGCGAGGGCGGCGGCGAGGGCCGAGGCCTCGGTCGTGCCGCCAAGGACGAGGACGTTGGGCATGGCTGAGGATCCCTGGCTGGTGATTGTCGGTGTCGGCGAGGATGGCCTTGACGGGCTGTCGGTTGCAAGCCGGGATGCTCTGGCGCAGGCCGAGGTGGTGATGGGCCCGGCGCGGCATCTGGCCCTGGTGCCGGGTGGAGCAGAGCGGGTGGAATGGCCGGTTCCCTTTGCCGATGGCATCCCGGTGCTCTTGGCGATGCGCGGGCGGCGGGTGGTGGTGCTGGCCAGCGGCGATCCGTTCTGGTTCGGCGCGGGCTCGGTTCTGGCGCGGGTGCTGGCGGCGGGGGAATGGCGGGCAATCCCGGGGGTCTCGGTGCTGGCGCTGGCCTGCGCGCGGCTGGGCTGGGCCGAAGATGCCGTGCTGGCGCTGGGCCTGCATGCCGCGCCCCTGATGCGGCTGCGCCCGCATCTGGCACCGGGGTTGCGTGCCTTGGTGACCTTGCGCGACGGGGCGGCGGTGGCGGATCTGGCGGGCTGGTTGGCCGGCGAGGGGTTCGGCGAATCCCTGTTGCATGTGATGGAGGCACTGGGCGGCCCGCACGAGAGGGTGCGCGCTGTGCTGGCCGGGGGTTATGCGCTGACCGATGTGCGGCACCCGGTGGCCGTGGCGATCGAGGTGGCGGGCGCGGGCGCCACGATGGGCCGGGCCTCGGGCCGGGCCGATGACTGGTTCGACCATGACGGGCAGATCACCAAGCGCCCGACAAGGGCCCTGGCGCTGTCGGCCTTGGCGCCCCGCGCCGGCGAGGTTCTGTGGGACATCGGCGCGGGTTCGGGCAGCATCGGGATCGAGTGGATGCTGGCGCATCCGGCCTGCCATGCCATCGGGTTCGAGGGGGACGCGGCGCGCGCAGCGCGGGCGCGGGCAAATGCCGCGCGGCTGGGGGTGGCGCTGAAGGTGGTCGAGGGCCGCGCGCCCGAGGTGCTGGCGGGGCAGCCACGCCCGGATGCCGTGTTCATCGGCGGCGGGCTGTCGCGCGAGGTGGTGGCGGCGCTGCCAGAGGGCGTGCGGCTGGTCGCCCATGCGGTGACGCTGGAAAGCGAGGCGCTGTTGGCCACGTTGCACGCGGAAAGGGGCGGGAGCCTGCTGAGAATCGACCTGGCCGAGGCGGCGCCCCTGGGGCGGCTGAGGGGGTGGAAATCGGCCTATCCCGTGGTGCAGTGGAGTGTCCGTCTGTGATCGTCGCGGGGTTCGGGTTTTCCAGCCGCGCGACGGTCGACTCGCTCAGGACTGCCCTGGCCGCCACCGGGCATCACCCCGATGCCGTGGCGACGCTGGCTGACAAGGCGGGGCTTCTGGCCGCCCTTGGCCTGCCGGTGGTCGCCGTCACCGGCCCCCTGCCCCAGACCCCTACGCAACCCCCCGCCAGTCTGGCGGCGCGGGGCACGGGATCGGTGGCCGAGGCCTGCGCGCTTGTCGGCGCGGGGCCGGGGGCGTATCTGCTGACCACACGCAGGGTCTCGCCCGACGGGCTGGCAACCTGCGCCATTGCGAAAGGAACGGGCACATGACGGTTCATTTCATCGGCGCCGGGCCGGGGGCGGCGGATCTGCTGACCCTGCGCGGGCGCGACCTGATCGCCTCGTGCCCGCTGTGCCTGTATGCCGGATCGCTGGTGCCCGAAGCGGTTCTGGCCCATTGCCCGCCCGGCGCGCGGATCGTCAACACCGCGCCCCTGTCGCTGGACCAGATCATCGGCGAAATCGCGGCCGCCCATGCGGCGGGGCAGGACGTGGCGCGGCTGCATTCAGGGGATCTGTCGGTCTGGTCGGCGATGGGGGAACAGACGCGGCGCCTGCGCGCGCTGGGCATCCCCTATACGGTGACGCCGGGCGTGCCGTCGTTCGCGGCGGCGGCGGCGGCGCTGGGCGCGGAACTGACCCTGCCGGGGTTGGCGCAGTCGCTGGTGCTGACCCGCACGCCGGGCCGCGCCAGCCCGATGCCGGGGGGCGAGACGCTGGCGAATTTCGCGGCTACCGGGGCGACGCTGGCGATTCATCTGTCGATCCATAACCTTGCGCAGGTGGTCGCCGATCTGACGCCCGGCTATGGTGCGGAGTGCCCGGTTGCGGTGGTCTGGCGGGCAAGCTGGCCCGAACAGCGGGTGGTGCGCGCAACTCTGGCGACGATCGAGGCGGCTGTGGCGGGCTCGATGGAGCGCACGGCATTGATCCTGGTCGGTCGCGCCCTGGCGGGCGAGGGGTTCGAGGACTCAAGCCTCTATGCCGCCGACTATGATCGCCGCTTCCGGCCGCAATCCGCGGACTCGGTCTATGCGGGGTCAACCGAGTGACAGCGGGCCAGATTCCGGGTTTGATGATCGCCGCCCCGGCCTCAGGGACCGGGAAGACCACGGTGATGCTGGGCCTGTGCCGGGCGCTCGCCGAGGACGGGCTGTCGGTGCAGCCGTTCAAGAGCGGGCCGGACTACATCGACCCGGCCTTTCACCGCGCGGCGAGCGGACGGGCCTCGTTCAATCTGGATAGCTGGGCGATGGGGCCGGACCTGCTGGCGGCCATCGGCGCCGAGGCGGCGGGCGCGGATATCGTGCTGGCCGAGGGGTCGATGGGCCTCTTTGATGGTGTCGCCTTTGCCGGCGCCAGCGGCCACGGCAGCAGCGCGGAAACGGCGCGGCGGATGGGCTGGCCGGTGGTGCTGGTGGTGGATGTCTCGGGCGCGGCGCAATCGGCCGCGGCAGTGGCGCTGGGGTTTCGCGCCTATGCGCCGGATCTGCCCTTTGCCGGGGTGATCCTGAACCGCGTGGCATCGGCGCGGCACGAGCGACTGGTGCGGCTGGGGATGGAGGCCGCCGGGCTTCGCGTGCTGGGCGCCCTGCCCCGGCGCGGGGATCTGGTGCTGCCCGAACGCCATCTGGGGCTGGTGCAGGCGGTGGAACACCCGGATCTGGAGGCAGCCATCGCAGGCTATGCGGCGTTCCTGCGCGCGCATGTCGATCTGCCGGCGATCAGGGCGGCGGCGCAAGGTGGGATGAAATCCCACCCTACGGGCCTGCGCCTGCGACCACCGGCACAGCGGATCGCGCTGGCGCAGGATGCGGCGTTCTCCTTTGCCTATCCGCATCTGGTGGAAGGCTGGCGGCGGGCCGGGGCCGAGATCCTGCCGTTTTCCCCGCTGGCCGATCAACCGCCGCCCGAGGCCGATCTGGTCTGGTTGCCGGGCGGCTATCCCGAATTGCACGCGGGCGCGCTGGCCGGGGCCGAGCGGTTTCGTGC
>CALEZJ010000370.1 GCA_937927885.1 uncultured Paracoccaceae bacterium
GCGGCCGCGCTGGCCTATGGCCTGGACAAGAAGGAAACCAAGACGATCGCGGTCTATGACCTCGGCGGCGGGACCTTTGACATCACGATCCTGGAAATCGACGACGGCCTGTTCGAGGTGAAATCGACCAACGGGGACACGTTCCTCGGCGGCGAGGATTTCGACATGCGCATCGTCCAGTATCTGGCCGACGAGTTCAAGAAAGAGCATGGCGTCGACCTGAGCCTCGACAAGATGGCGCTTCAGCGCCTGAAGGAAGCCGCCGAAAAGGCCAAGATCGAGCTCAGCTCCAGCCAGCAGACCGAGATCAACCAGCCCTTCATCTCGATGGACCGCAACACCGGCCAGCCGCTGCATCTGGTCATGAAACTGACCCGCGCCAAGCTGGAATCGCTGGTCGGCGATCTCATCGCCAAGTCGATGAAGCCCTGTGCGCAGGCCCTGAAGGATGCGGGTCTGTCGAAAGGCGATATCGACGAGGTGGTTCTGGTCGGCGGCATGACCCGCATGCCCAGGGTCGTCGAGGAAGTGACCAAGTTCTTTGGCAAGGACCCGCACAAGGGCGTCAACCCCGACGAGGTGGTGGCGCTGGGCGCGGCGATCCAGGCCGGCGTGCTGCAGGGCGACGTCAAGGACGTGGTTCTGCTCGACGTGACCCCGCTGTCCCTGGGCATCGAAACGCTGGGCGGCGTGTTCACCCGCCTGATCGACCGCAACACGACGATCCCGACCAAGAAAAGCCAGGTCTTCAGCACCGCCGAGGACAACCAGAACGCGGTGACGATCCGGGTCTTCCAGGGCGAACGCGAGATGGCGGCGGACAACAAGATCCTTGGCCAGTTCAATCTGGAGGGTATTCCCCCGGCGCCGCGCGGCATGCCGCAGATCGAGGTGACCTTTGACATCGACGCCAACGGCATCGTCAACGTGTCGGCCCGTGACAAGGCCACCAACAAGGAGCAGCGGATCACCATCCAGGCTTCGGGTGGCCTGTCGGATGCCGACATCGAGAAGATGATCAAGGACGCCGAGGCCAACGCCGACGCCGACAAGGCCCGCAAGGAACTGGTCGAAACCCGCAACCAGGCCGAAAGCCTGATCCATTCGACCGAGAAATCGCTGGCCGAATACAAGGATCGCGTGGATCCGACCACGGTCGAGGCGATCGAACTGTCGATCGCGGCGCTGAAGGACACGCTGGACGGCGACAACGCCGACAAGATCAAGTCCGGCATCAACAATGTCCGCGACGCCTCGATGAAACTGGGCGAGGCGATCTACAAGGCGCAGCAGGAAACCGCCGAAAGCGGGGACGAGCCGCGCCCGGTCGATGACGACATCGTCGACGCCGACTTTGAAGATCTCGACAACAACAAGCGTCGTGGCTGACGCCCTGTGATCGTGCAGGCCCCGGCCGGTTCCGCCGGTCCGGGGCCTTGCCAATGAGAGTGAGGTCCAGGCGATGGCCAAGCGCGACTATTACGAGGTTCTCGGGGTGCCAAAGGGCGCCTCGGCCGAGGATTTGAAGAAGGCCTACCGCGCCAAGGCGAAGGAACACCACCCCGACCGCAACAAGGACGACCCCGGCGCCGAGGCCCGATTCAAGGAAGTGAACGAGGCCTATGACATCCTGAAGGACGCCGACAAGAAGGCGGCCTATGACCGGTTCGGCCATGCGGCCTTTGACGGCGGCATGGGGGGCGGCGGCGGTCCGCGTGGTCCGCGCGGCGGGGCGGATTTCGGCTCCAGTTTCTCGGATGTGTTCGAGGATCTGTTCGGCGACTTCATGGGCGGGCGCGGCGGCGGTGGCGGGCAGCGCCAGCGCGCCAGCCGGGGCTCGGACCTGCGCTACAACCTGCGGGTCACCCTTGACGAGGCCTATGTCGGTGCGCAGAAATCCATCCGCGTCACCACCCTGAACGGCTGCGACGAATGCAGCGGCACCGGGGCCGAGGGCGGCGCCGAACCCGTCACCTGCCCCACCTGTTCCGGCATGGGCAAGGTGCGCGCGCAGCAGGGTTTCTTTACCGTCGAACGCACCTGCCCGACCTGTGGCGGCATTGGCCAGATCGTCAAGAACCCCTGCAAATCCTGCAAGGGCGCCGGGCGGGTCGAAAAGGAACGCAGCCTCAGCGTGAATATCCCCGCCGGGGTCGAAACCGGCACGCGCATCCGCCTGTCCGGCGAGGGCGAGGCGGGGCTGCGCGGCGGGCCCGCGGGTGACCTTTACATCTTCATCGAGGTGCGCGAGCATCCGATCTTCCAGCGCGACGGGCTGGACCTGCATTGTCGGGTCCCGGTCAGCTTTACCACCGCGGCGCTGGGCGGCGAGGTCGAGGTGCCGACCATCGATGGCGGGCGGTCGCGCGTCAAGGTTCCTCCGGGGGCGCAATCGGGCAAGCAGATGCGCCTGCGCGCAAAGGGCATGCCCGCGCTCAGGGGGGGTGGACATGGAGACATGCTGATCGAACTCAGCGTGGAAACCCCCGTCAATCTGACCCAGCGGCAAAAGGATCTGCTGCGCGAGTTCGAATCGCTTTCCGCGGACAACCACCCCGAAGGAAGCAGTTTCTTCAGCAAGGTCAAAAGTTTCTGGGACGGGATGAAGGGCTGAACCGGGCGCGTCCCTCAGGGGCGCGCCCGTTAACCATTTCGAAAGGAGAATCGGCGCAAGCTGGGGCATGACCCGGACCAGCGCCCTTTCCGAACCACCCCTGCCGCTGTTTGCTGCTGCAACGCCGGTGGCGGGGGCGCTGCCCTCGTATCTGAAAGACCATCGCAAACGCCTGCGCAGCCGCTTTCTGGAGGGGGGCGCGGCGGCGGTTCCGGATTACGAACTGCTGGAACTCCTTCTGTTCGGCGCGATTCCCCGGCAGGATGTGAAACCGCTCGCCCGATGCCTGATGGATCAGTTTGGCGATCTCGCCGGTGTCCTGACCGCCTCGCCCGTGCAATTGCAGCGCATCGAGGGCGTGGGCGAAACCGTGCTGGTCACGCTCAAACTGGCCGAGGCGGTCTCGCTGCGTCTGACCCGGGCCAAGGTCTTGAACCGGCCGGTTATTTCCTCCTGGGATGCACTGCTGGACTACTGCCACACGGCGATGGCGCACCGCAGCATCGAACATTTCCGCGTTCTGTATCTGGACCGCAAGAACTGCCTCATCGCCGACGAGGAACAGGGGCGCGGCACAGTTGACCATGTCCCGGTCTACCCGCGCGAGGTGTTGCGGTGGGGGCTCGATCTGGACGCCTCGGCGCTGATCCTCGTGCACAATCACCCCTCGGGCGATCCCACGCCCAGTGCCCAGGATATTGCCCTGACCGAACGCATCCGCGACGGGGCCGACTCGCTCTCGCTGGTGCTGCATGACCACCTGATCATCGGCAAATCCCGCGAGTTCAGCTTCCGCGCCGAGGGATTGCTGTGAGCGCGTTCCTGGGGCTCTGGATGGTGCTGGCGACCCTGCTTCTGTGGCCCCCCGGACGCGCCGTGCTTTCCGTTCACCGCAACCTGACACGCCGAAAACCCGGCGCCCTGCGCCGGGTTGATCCGGGATCGGGGGGATGTCGCGGTCCGCCGCCCTTGCGGTCAGTTCATCGCGATCTGCAGTTCGGGCAGGAGGCCGGGCAACACCAGATAGCCGCCGTTGCCGTCACATTCGGGCATGTCGAGCAGGATGCTGCGCACCTGAACCGAGGTTGCGCCGTGCACTTCGATCGCGTTCACCGCAAGCGGGGCGCCGCAACTCGCATCGGTTACCGGAATTTCGATCTCCAGTGTCACCTGACCCTGCCGGGGACTGGTCCCGCGGGGAAAGGAGTAGACCTGCGCCAGCGTCGAGCCGATCAGGGTGGGGTCTCCAAGGGCCATGACATGACCCCGGCTGGACGCCTCGGTCAGCAAGGGGGTGCCCGCGTGAACATGGCCGGGCTGCCCATATTCGGCGCCGAACTCGTAGGCGTGCAGCGACAGGGTTGCCGGACCCTGCCAAAGCAGCGCGACCCGCTCGACCGCTCCGAGATCGGGAACCAGCGTGGAATCGGATTGCTCGCGGCCGTCCGCGAACGACAGGGTGACCCGGGCCTCTTCGCGCAGGGCGGGTATCAGGGTCATGAGCTGCCCGTCACTGCCGATCACGGTGTCGAAAGACAGCCCGGCGTGGCTGAGGGTCACGCGCGCGTTACGGTCGCAGGGTGCATAGACGCTGGCTTCGAGGATGGCTCCCTGGGTCGGCGTGACCACCAGCCAGACCGCACAGGCGTTGAGTTCGGCCTGAAGTTCCGGGTCGAGCGGCAGAGCCGAGGGCGTGTCCGACCCGTCCGCATCCGCGGCGAGTTGCGCGAGGCTGGGCGCCAGCGCATCGGCGCCAACCCCCGGCAGCGGCGGCAGCGACAGGTCGACCTGCGGCAGCACACTCGCAGCGGCAACGGCGGGCGCGACCGCGTCGCGTGACGGGGCGTCCAGATGCTGGGTCGGGGTTTCGAGGCTGGGCGAGGGGGCCAGAACCGCCAGCGAAGGCGCTGCGGCGACCTGCGGTGCCGGTGCCACGGGGGCCTGCACCGCAGCCATGGGGCTGTCCGCGCTGGTTTGCTGCTGGAAATGGGTTCCCGCCACGACGGCCCCGCCCAGGGCTACGGCGGTGACGGCGACAATTCGGACCCGGTTCATGGTGGACTCCCGCTGGGGTGTGACCCGGCGTTTGTCGTCCTCGATCTGGGCGGATTGGTGGCGCTGCCGGGGAAGTTTCGCGGCAGCGCCAAGGTCCGGTTCCGGCGCGGGGCTCAGGCCAGCGCGCCGTGGCAGTGCTTGAACTTCTTGCCCGAACCGCAGGGGCAGGGATCGTTTCGCCCGGGATTGCCCCAGGTCGCCACGTCATCTTCGGCAAATCCGGGACGCGCGGCGGGCTGGGCGCCGATCTGCGGCAGGTCGATGGGCCGCGCCAGTCGTCCGTCGTCACGCTGGGCGGCGGCCTGCAATTCCATCTGGCGCAGCATTTCGGCCTGCTGCTCGGGCGTTGCCGGGATGATGCGCGACAATTGCCGGGTGATCTCCTCGCGCAGGGCGGTCAGCATGTGCTCGAAGAGGACGAAGGCTTCGGATTTATATTCGTTCAAGGGGTCACGCTGCGCCAGCCCGCGGAAATTCACCGCCGAGCGCAGATGGTCCAGCGTCACGATATGCTCGCGCCACTTGGAGTCGATCACCTGCAACAGGAACTGCTTTTCGATCGCGCGCATCGCCGGGCTGGAAAAGGCCTGTTCCTTGTCCGCCATCATCGCGTCCGAGGCCGCGGCAATGCGCTCGTGCATCGCCTCGTGGTCGACCCCGTCTTCGCTCGCCCAGTCCCCGACCGGCAGATCCAGCGACAGCTTTTCCTGCAGCGCAATCTTCAGCCCGTCGGTATCCCATTGATCGGCATAGGTTCCCGGCGGAAGGTGCTTGGCGACCAGATCGTCGATCACCGCGTGGCGCATGTCCGAAATCGTCTCGGACAGATCCTCGGCGCGCAGGATGTCCAGCCGCTGCTCGAAGATGACCTTGCGCTTGTCGTTCATCACGTTGTCGAACTTCAGCAAGTTCTTGCGGATGTCGAAGTTGCGGGCCTCGACCTTGGCCTGGGCCTTTTCCAGCGACTTGTTGACCCAGGGGTGGACGATAGCCTCACCCTCTTTCATGCCGAGGGTCGACAGCACCTTTTCCAGCCGCTCCGAGCCGAAAATGCGCATCAGGTCGTCTTCGAGCGACAGGAAGAAGACCGAGCGCCCCGGGTCCCCCTGGCGCCCCGAGCGACCGCGCAGCTGGTTGTCGATCCGGCGCGATTCGTGGCGTTCGGTGGCCAGGACGAACAGGCCGCCCGCCGCCAGGACCTTGGCCTTTTCGTCGGCGACCTCGGCCTCGATCCGGGCGCGCAACGCGGCCGGGTCGGCGGTCGGGTCGGCGGCGATGGCGTCGAGGACACGCATTTCCACATTGCCGCCCAACTGGATGTCGGTGCCGCGACCGGCCATGTTGGTGGCGATGGTCACTGCCCCCAGCCGCCCGGCCTCGGCGACGATATGCGCCTCGCGCTCGTGCTGGCGGGCGTTCAGGA
>CALEZJ010000371.1 GCA_937927885.1 uncultured Paracoccaceae bacterium
GGTCGGGTCGCGGTTCGAAGGGGCGGCGGGCTTGCTGGCGTGCCAGACGTCGGCGACGCGGGCGCGGCTGGCCGGGCAAGAAATCGAGCCCGGACAAGGCGTTTCGGACCTGCTCGGGGTCGCGGGATGACATGTCACAAAGGTGGATAATAAATCCATTGATTTGTGACGCTTTGCGGAATATACAGTGACCGAGCGGTCAGCGAATGGGGAGTAGCTTATGACCGATGCCTATCTTTGCGATGCCGTGCGCACGCCGATCGGGCGGTATGCCGGGGCGCTTTCGGGGGTGCGGGCCGATGATCTGGCCGCCGCTCCGCTGAAGGCGCTGATGGCGCGGCATCCCGGCGTTGACTGGTCGGCGGTGGACGATGTCCTTTACGGCTGCGCCAATCAGGCGGGCGAGGACAATCGCAACGTGGCGCGCATGGCGGTGCTGTTGGCGGGCATGCCGGTTTCGGTGCCGGGCAGCACGATCAACCGGCTCTGCGGCTCGGGCCTTGATGCCGTGGGCATGGCGGCGCGGGCGATCAAGGCGGGCGACGCCGATTTCATGATCGCGGGCGGCGTCGAAAGCATGTCGCGCGCACCCTTCGTGATGCCAAAGGCGACCAGTGCCTTTTCGCGCGACACCGCGGTTTACGACACGACCATCGGCTGGCGGTTCGTCAACCCGGCGATGAAGGCGGCGCATGGGATCGATTCCATGCCGCAAACCGCCGACAATGTCGCCGCCGACTGGGGCATCGCGCGCGCCGATCAGGACGCCTTCGCGCTGCGCAGCCAGCAGAAATGGGCGGCGGCGCAGGCGGCGGGGCTCTTTGCCGATGAAATCGCGCCGGTGGTCATCGCGCAGAAAAAGGGTCCGGCGCAGGTGATCGACACCGACGAGCACCCTCGGGCGGATGCGACGATCGAGTCTCTGGCAAAACTCAGGGGCGTCAACGGCCCCGATCTGAGCGTGACGGCGGGCAACGCGAGCGGTGTCAACGACGGGGCGGCGGCGCTGATCGTCGCCTCGATGCAGGCGGCGCTGGCACAGGGGCTGACGCCGCGCGCGCGCATCGTTGGCATGGCGGCGGCGGGCGTGCAGCCGCGCGTGATGGGCATCGGCCCGGTTCCGGCGGTGCGCAAATTGCTCCAGCGCACGGGTCTCACGCTCGCGCAGATGGACGTGATCGAACTGAACGAGGCCTTTGCCGCGCAGGGGCTGGCGGTGTTGCGCGATCTGGGCATTGCCGACGACGACAGCCGCGTGAACCCGCAGGGCGGGGCGATTGCGCTGGGCCATCCGCTGGGCATGTCCGGCGCGCGTCTGGCGGGGACGGCGATGTGGCAATTGCATCGTGGCGCGGGGCGTTATGCCCTGTGCACGATGTGTGTGGGTGTGGGGCAGGGGATCGCGCTGATCCTGGAAAAGGTCTGAGGGAGGAGGCACCGATGTATGCGCAGATGGTGAAATCCGAAGCCGCGAACGAGGATCCGGCCCTGTTGGCCGCGTTCCAGGCGCGCATTGACGCGGGCGAAAAGATCGAGCCCAAGGAATGGATGCCCGAGGCCTATCGCCAGACCCTGATCCGCCAGATCGGCCAGCACGCGCATTCCGAGGTGGTGGGGCAACTGCCCGAGGGCAACTGGATCACCCGCGCCCCGACGCTGGAGCGAAAGGCGATCCTTTTGGCCAAGGTGCAGGACGAGGCGGGGCACGGCCTCTATCTCTATTGCGCCGCCGAGACGCTGGGCGTCAGCCGCGACGACCTGACCGAGGCGCTGCTGAACGGCAAGATGAAGTATTCCTCGATCTTCAACTATCCGACGCTGAACTGGGCCGATATCGGCGCGGTCGGCTGGCTGGTCGACGGCGCGGCGATCATGAACCAGGTGCAGTTGCAAAAGACCAGCTATGGCCCCTACGCCCGGGCCATGGTGCGCATCTGCAAGGAGGAAAGCTTTCACCAGCGTCAGGGATACGACCTGATCCGGGTGATGGCGCAGGGCACGCCGGAACAGCGCGCGATGGCGCAGGATGCGCTGAACCGGTTCTGGTATCCCAGCCTGATGATGTTCGGTCCCTCGGACAAGGACTCGGTCCATTCCGCGCAATCGATGGCCTGGAAGATCAAGATCAACACCAATGACGAGCTCAGGCAGAAATTCGTCGACCAGACGGTGCCGCAGGCGCGCTATCTGGGGCTGTCGATCCCTGACGAGAATTTGCGCTGGAACGACGACAAGCAGGGCTGGGATTTCTCGGAACCCGACTGGTCGGAATTCTACGAGGTGCTGCGCGGCAACGGTCCGTGCAACACCGACCGGATGGAGGCGCGCAACAAGGCCTGGGCGGATGGCGCCTGGTTCCGCGACGGGCTGATGGCCCATGCGAAAAAGGCGGCGGCGCGCAGGATGGCAGCCGAATAGGCGGGGGTTTCACCCCCGCACCCCCAGCGTATTTTCAGCAGAATGAAAGGGCGAGGCAGATGTCCAGCGAATGGCCGCTTTGGGAAGTCTTCATCCGGGGTCAGCACGGGTTGAACCACCGGCACGTCGGCAGCCTTCACGCGCCCGATGCCGAACTGGCGATCCGGCATGCCCGCGACGTCTATACGCGGCGCAATGAAGGGGTCAGCATCTGGGTCGTGCCCTCGGCGCAGATCACCGCCTCGGCCC
>CALEZJ010000372.1 GCA_937927885.1 uncultured Paracoccaceae bacterium
CCGTCCAGCCGCCAGTCCCCGCGCCACTCGGCCCGCACCTCGGCCCACCCCTCGTCCCTTGGCACGCGCACCCGCCAACCCGCCCCGTCGCGCCAAAGCGCGCAGGCGAGCAGCCTGTCCCCCTGCATCAGCGGGACCGACTGCACCAGCGGTGCCCAGAGGGTGAAGCCGCTCATCCCCCCCTCGCCCACACCCGCCGCCGCCAGCACCGCCAGCGCCAGCGCCTGCGGGCCCGGCGGCTCCTCGGCCGTCAGCGCCGCCAGATCCCGGCCGATCAGCCCGGTATCCACCTCGCCGCGCCGGAAGCCTTCATGGCGGGTCAGGGCCGCCAGAAAGTCGCGGTTGGTGGTCGAGCCCGCCACCTCGGTCCCCTCCAGCGCCGCGCCCAGCCGGGCCAGGGCAACCGAGCGCGTGGGGCCATGGGTCACGATCTTGGCGATCATCGGGTCATACCAGGGGCTGATCGCATCGCCCTGCCGCACGCCGGATTCGATGCGCGCCCCTTCGGGAAAGTGCAGATGCTCCAGCGTCCCGGTCGCGGGCAGGAAGCCCGCGGACACGTCCTCGGCATAAAGCCGCGCCTCGAAAGCGTGGCCGGTCAGCGGGATTTCGTGCTGCGCCAGCGGCAGGCCCTCGCCCGCCGCGACGCGCAACTGCCATTCCACCAGATCGATGCCGGTGACGGCCTCGGTCACCGGATGTTCGACCTGCAGGCGGGTGTTCATCTCCATGAACCAGAATCCATCCGGGCGCAGGCCGCGCGAGCCGTCGACGATGAATTCGATGGTGCCCGCCCCCGAATAGCCGATCGCTTCGGCGGCGCGCACGGCGGCGCGGCCCATGGCCTCGCGCATGTCCGGCTTCATGCCGGGCGCCGGGGCCTCTTCGATCACCTTCTGGTGGCGGCGCTGCAGCGAGCAATCGCGCTCATAGAGGTGCACCGCGCGTCTGCCGTCGCCGAACACCTGCACCTCGATGTGGCGCGGTTGCAGGATGTATTTCTCCACCAGAACGGCGGGGTTGCCGAAGGCCGTCTGCGCCTCGCCCTGCGCCGAGGCCAGCGCGGCAGGGAAATCGCGCGGGTCCTCGACCAGCCGCATCCCCTTGCCGCCGCCGCCCGCGACGGCCTTGATCAGCACCGGATAGCCGATGGCATCCGCCGCCCCCGCCAGATGCTCGGGGTCCTGCGAGGCGCCGTGATAACCCGGCACCACCGGCACGCCTGCCTCGTGCATCAGCGCCTTGGCGGCGTCCTTGAGGCCCATGGCGCGAATCGCGCTGGCCGACGGGCCGATGAAGACCAGCCCCGCCGCCGTGACCTGGTCGACGAAATCGGGGTTTTCGGACAGGAACCCATAGCCCGGATGGATCGCCTGCGCGCCCGTGGCCAGCGCCGCCGCGATGATCCGCTCGCCGCGCAGATAACTGTCGGCGGGGCGCGGCCCGCCGATCGGCACCGAATGATCGGCCATCCGGACATGGAGCGCGTTTGCATCCGCCTCGGAATGCACGGCGATGGTGCGGATGCCCATGGATCGGGCGGTGCGGATGATGCGGGCTGCGATCTCGCCACGGTTGGCGATCAGGATGGTGTGGAACATGGCGGCTCCTGGGTCAGAGGGCGATCGGGGGCGCTGCCCCCGGACCCCCGGGATATTTGAGGACAGATGAAAAGACGAAGATCTACATGCGGAAGACGCCAAAACGGGTTTCGGGGATCGGGGCGTTGAGGGCGGCGGACAGGGACAGGGCCAGCACCTGGCGGGTGCGGCGGGGGTCGATGATGCCGTCGTCCCAAAGCCGCGCCGAGGCGTAGAGCGGGTGGCTCTGGCGCTCGAACATCTCGATGGTGGGGCGCTTGAATTCGGCCTCGTCCTCGACCGACCATTGGCCGCCCGCGCGCTCGATCCCCTCGCGCCGGACGGTGGCCAGCACGCCCGCCGCCTGCTCGCCCCCCATGACCGAGATGCGCGAATTGGGCCAGGTCCACAGGAAGCGCGGCTGATAGGCGCGCCCGGCCATGCCGTAATTGCCCGCGCCAAAGGACCCGCCGACCAGCATCGTGATCTTCGGCACGGCCGTGCTGGCCACCGCCGTCACCATCTTGGCGCCGTGGCGGGCGATGCCCTCGTTCTCGTATTTGCGCCCGACCATGAAGCCGGTGATGTTTTGCAGGAAAACCAGGGGGATGCGGCGCTGGCTGCACAATTCTACGAAATGCGCGCCCTTGATCGCGGCCTCGGAAAACAGCACCCCGTTGTTGGCGACGATCCCCACCGGGCAGCCCTGCACATGGGCAAAGCCTGTCACCAGCGTCTCGCCGAAACGGGGTTTGAACTCGTCGAGGCGGCTGCCATCCACCACCCGCGCGATCACCTCGCGGATATCATAGGGCGTGCGCAGATCGGCGGGAACGGCGCCCAGGATGTCCTCGGGGTCATAGGCCGGTTCCTCAGGGGCCGCCCAGAGCACGGTTTCGGGCCTGCGGCGGTTGAGGTGGCTCAGCGCGCGCCGCGCCAGCGCCAGGGCGTGGGTGTCGTCCTCGGCCAGGTAATCGGCAACGCCGGACAGACGGGTGTGCACCTCGCCGCCGCCCAGATCCTCGGCCGAAACCACCTCGCCGGTGGCGGCCCTGACCAGCGGCGGGCCGGCCAGAAAGATCGTGCCCTGATCCCTCACGATGATCGTCACATCCGACATGGCCGGCACATAGGCCCCGCCGGCGGTGCAGGACCCCATGACGACGGCGATCTGCGGAATCCCCGCCGCCGACATGCGCGCCTGATTGTAGAAGATGCGGCCGAAATGGTCGCGGTCGGGAAAGACCTCGTCCTGATTGGGCAGGTTGGCGCCGCCCGAGTCCACCAGATAGACGCAGGGCAGGTTGTTCTCGGCGGCGATCTCCTGCGCGCGCAGGTGCTTTTTCACCGTCATCGGGTAATAGGTGCCGCCCTTCACGGTGGCATCGTTGCACACCACCATCACCTCCTGGCCATGCACCTGTCCGATGCCGGTGATCACACCCGCACCGGGGGCGGCGCCGTCATACATCCCATGCGCGGCAGTGACACCGATTTCCAGAAAGGGGCTGCCGGGGTCCAGCAGGTTCGCCACCCGCTCGCGCGGGGGCATCTTGCCGCGCTCGGTATGGCGCTGGAGGGCCTTTGGCCCACCACCCTGCGCCGCCGCCTCGGCCGCCTGCCGCACGGTATCGAGCGCGGCGAGATGGGCGGCGCGGTTGGACTTGAAGGCGTCCGAGGTGGGGAGAATCTGGGAAGTCAGGCGCATCGGGCGGCCCCCTTGACGATATCGATTTTTGATACTACTTGTCTCTTTGCCGCATCGCGTGGCAACAGACAGGAAACAGGCAAACAGGCATCAGTACACGGCGAACAGGTATCAGGAAAAAGGTTTACGCGATGGGTATGTCCCGAAATCACATGCTCATCGAGAGGAGCAGACCTGATGCCGTCGTCGAAAAACCGAAAGACACTGGAAGACATATTTGCCATTCCAGTCCGCGCCAACATCCGTTGGCCAGACGCCGAAACCCTGCTCCGCGCCCATGGCGCGACGATCACTGAAGGCGCAGGCTCGCGCGTCAGGATCGAATTGAACGGGGTGCGCGCGGTGTTCCACCGCCCGCATCCAAGGCCGGAGACCGACAAGGGCGCCGTCGTGGCCCTGCGGAAGTTCCTTGAAGAGGCTGGGATCACGCCATGAAACCCTACAAAGGCTATGTCGCGTCGCTGACGCTGGAACCCGACGACCGGATGTTTCACGGCACGGTCGAGGGCATCCGCGATGTGATCCACTTCGCGGGCGCCTCGATCGACGAACTGGAAGCGGCGTTCCAGGCCAGCGTTGACGATTATCTCGCCTGGTGCGCCGAGGATGGTGTCGAGCCGCAAAAACCCCATTCCGGCAAGCTGGCCTTCCGCACGACGCCCGACCATCACCGCCTGATCGCCGAGGCGGCGGCGCGGCGGGCGCTGTCGATCAACCAGTGGATGGACGAGACGCTGGCCGAAGCGGCGCGGCGGGTGATTGCCGAGGGCGGGCAGGTGGTGCGGCGGGGTTAGCATCCGGCCTCCTCCCCCACCCGCCGCTTCAGTTCCTTGCGGATGATCTTGCCGGTGACGGTCATCGGCAGGCTGTCCTCGAACACCACCTTGCGCGGCACCAGATGGGCGGAAAGGCGGGTGCGGATGTGGGTTTGCAG
>CALEZJ010000373.1 GCA_937927885.1 uncultured Paracoccaceae bacterium
CTATGACCAGATGCCGGGACCCCGCTATGTGATCTCGATGGGGTCCTGCGCCAATGGCGGCGGCTATTACCACTACAGCTATTCGGTGGTGCGTGGCTGCGACCGCATCGTGCCGGTGGATATCTATGTCCCCGGCTGCCCGCCCACGGCCGAGGCGCTGCTTTACGGAATCCTCCAGTTGCAGCGCAAGATCCGCCGCACCGGCACCCTGATCCGCTGAGAAAAGGCGCGAGCATGACGCAAGCTTTGGAAGAACTGGGCGCCTATATCGCCGCCAAGCAGCCCGATGCGGTGCTGGACTCGGCGGTTTCCCACGGCGAACTGACCCTGACCGTCACCGTCGGCACGTTGCCCGCGCTGGTTCGGTTCCTGAAAGCCGACCTGACCTGCCGTTTCGGCTCGCTCGTCGACATCACCGCGGTGGACCATCCCGAACGCCGCGCGCGCTTTGACGTGGTCTATCACTTCCTCAGCATGCACCGGAACCAGCGCATCCGCCTGAAAGCCGCCGTGCGCGAGGACGAGATGGTGCCCTCGATCATCGAGATCCACCCCTCGGCCAACTGGTTCGAGCGCGAGGCGTTCGACATGTACGGCATCCTGTTCAGCGGCCACCCCGGCCTGCGGCGCATCCTGACCGACCACGGGTTTCGCGGCCATCCGCTGCGCAAGGATTTTCCGACCACCGGCTATGTCGAGGTCCGCTATGACGAGGTCGCCAAGCGCGTCGTCTATGAACCCGTCAAGCTGGTGCAGGATTACCGCCAGTTCGACTTCATGAGCCCGTGGGAAGGGGCGACTTACATCCTCCCCGGCGACGAGAAAAAAGCCTGACCCCGCGCGGGTTTGCGAAAGGGTGCCGCGATGATGGACGGATCCAAAGGGTTCACTGACGCCCAGACCGGCGAGCAGAAGATCCGCAATTTCAACATCAACTTCGGGCCCCAGCACCCGGCGGCGCATGGCGTGCTGCGGCTGGTGCTGGAGCTGGACGGCGAAGTGGTGGAGCGCTGCGACCCGCATATCGGCCTGCTGCATCGCGGCACCGAAAAGCTGATGGAATCGCGCACCTATCTGCAGAACCTGCCCTATTTCGACCGGCTGGATTATGTGGCGCCGATGAATCAGGAGCATGCCTGGTGTCTGGCCATCGAACGGCTGACCGGCACGATGGTGCCGCGCCGCGCCAGCCTGATCCGGGTGCTCTATTCGGAAATCGGCCGCATCCTGAACCATCTTCTGAACGTTACCACGCAGGCGATGGACGTCGGCGCGCTGACCCCGCCGCTGTGGGGATTCGAAGAGCGCGAAAAGCTGATGATCTTCTATGAGCGCGCCTGCGGGGCGCGGCTGCATGCCGCGTATTTCCGTCCCGGCGGCGTGCATCAGGACCTGCCACCCGCGCTGATCGACGATATCGAGGCCTGGGCCGAGGCCTTCCCCAAGGCGCTGGACGATATCGACGGGCTGTTGACGGAAAACCGCATCTTCAAGCAGCGCAACGCCGATATCGGCGTGGTCACCGAACAGGATATCCTGGACTGGGGCTATTCGGGCGTGATGGTGCGCGGTTCGGGGCTGGCCTGGGATCTGCGTCGTTCGCAACCCTATGAATGCTATGACGAATTCGACTTCAAGATCCCGGTGGGCAAGAACGGCGATTGTTATGACCGCTATCTGTGCCGCATGGCCGAGATGCGGGAATCGACCTCGATCATCCGGCAGGCCATCGCCAAGCTGCGCGCGCCCGAAGGGCAGGGCGACGTGCTGGCGCGCGGCAAGATCACGCCGCCGTCGCGGGGCGACATGAAGACCTCGATGGAAAGCCTGATCCATCACTTCAAGCTTTATACCGAAGGGTTCCACGTCCCCGCGGGCGAGGTTTACGCCGCGGTCGAGGCGCCCAAGGGGGAATTCGGCGTCTATCTGGTCGCCGACGGCACCAACAAGCCGTATCGGGCCAAGTTGCGCGCACCGGGCTATCTGCACCTGCAATCGATGGATTACGTCGCCAAGGGTCACCTTCTGGCCGATGTCGCCGCGATCATCGGCACCATGGACATCGTTTTCGGCGAGGTTGACCGGTGAAGCCGCGTCTCGCCGCCCTGCTGCTGGCGCTGGTGCCGACGGTCGGCTCGGCCCAGCCCTTCGTGGCCTATGCCGGGGATCCCTGGCCGACCGTGCGCGCCCTGATGGAAAGCCAGGAGTGCTGGGCGCGCGAGGATCAGTTGCTGACCCTTTTCCGCGAGGTCTATGGCTATGAGGTCCATCGGGTCGTGGAACTTTTCAATGACCTGGCCGCCAATCCGGATTTCGAATACGGCGCCAGTGTCGCGGCGTGGTCGCTGATGACCGGACCGAGGTGCGGATGATGGGCATGCGGTTTGTCCTTGCTCTGGGTTTCGCGCTGGCGGCATCGCCCGCGCTGGCCTTCACGCCCGACCGCGCGGCGATGATGGTTGACGCGGTGCGCGCCAACGGCTGCGCGATGACCGGGGAACAGGCCGAGGGGGCGCTGGCGCCGCTGGGGCTTGACGGGATCGAAGTGCAGATGTTCGTCGACACGCTGTTCGGCGCCGGGCTGGTCACCATGTCCGACGACATGGAGGAATTGCGGCTGTCCGAGGCGCTGTGCGCGGCGACCGGCGAGGAGTCGCTGGCGCTGATCGTGGGCGCCTTCGAGATGCAGGACACGGCGCTGGAAGCCTGGCGCCCCACCTTCACCCCCGAGCGCGGCGCCGAGTTCATCGCGGCCCTGCGCGGTGCCGGATGCAGCCTGACCGAGGCTGGCGCCGCCGAGGTGCTGGTGCCTCTGGGCTTTACCCCGGAAGAAAGCCGCGATGTCGTGACCGTGCTGATCGAGTCCGAGCTGGCCGGGATCGATGACGAGGGCGTCGCCCTGACGCTGAGCGAGGCGCTTTGCGCCGCCGATCCGGCAACCGACACGCCGACCCTGGCGGCAATCCTGGCCGCGTGGGACGAAACCCACCCGGCGGGCGAGGTCCATATCCAGCGCGGGGGCGATCAATGACCCCCTGCACCCGTAGTTTCCCGGCCCCGCGCCGGTGCCTGACAGGAGCCTATTGATGCTACGTCGTCTGCATCACGAACAGCCCGCCAGCTTTGCCTTTACCCCGGCCAATCAGGCCTGGGCCGAGGGGCAGATCAGCAAATACCCGGCGGGGCGTCAGGCCAGCGCCATCATCCCGCTTTTGTGGCGCGCGCAGGAGCAGGAAGGCTGGCTGACCCGCCCGGCGATCGAACATGTCGCCGACATGCTGGGCATGGCCTATATCCGCGCGCTGGAGGTGGCGACCTTCTATTTCATGTTCCAGCTGCGCCCGACGGGCTCGGTCGCGCATGTGCAGATCTGCGGCACGCTGTCGTGCATGATCTGCGGCGCCGAGGACCTGATCCGCGTCTGCCACGACAAGATCGCCGCCCAGCCCTACACGCTGTCGGCGGATGGCAAGTTCACCTGGGAAGAGGTGGAATGCCTGGGGTCCTGCGCCAATGCGCCGATGGTGCAGATCGGCAAGGATTATTACGAAGACCTGACGGCGGAAAAATTCGCCTGGATTCTCGACGAGTTGGCGGCGGGGCGCGTGCCCACGCCGGGGCCGCAGAACGGGCGTTTCGCGGCAGAGCCGAAATCGGGGCTGACCTCGCTCAAGGGGGAACGGGTCGAGGCGCACAACGGCTCGGTCGCGCTGGCGCTGTCGATCGGCGATACCGTCAAGCGCATCGACGGGACCGAGGTCCCGCTGCTGACCCCCTGGCTGGACAAGACCGAAAAGCCGGCCGCGACCGCGCGCGCCGATGGCAAGCCGGTGTCCAGCCGACTGGGCAAGGCCCCGGTCGAAAAGGCGGCGGATATCGAGGCGGCGCAGGCCCCGGCTGACGCCCAGGCTGCGGCGCCGGTATCCGCGCCGGTCGAGGGCACGCGCCCGGTCACGCTGGCCGCCGCGCGCGAGGGCGGTGCCGATGATCTGAAGCGCATCAAGGGGATCGGGCCCAAGCTGGAGGAGATGTGCCACCGGCTGGGGTTCTTCCATTTCGACCAGATCGCGGCCTGGACGGATGCGGAACTGGCCTGGGTCGACCAGAACCTGGAAGGCTTCAAGGGCCGCGCCAGCCGTGACCAGTGGGTGGCGCAGGCAAAACAGCTTGCGGCGGGCGGCGAGACCGAGTTCTCGAAGCGTGTCGACAAGGGTGATGTGTACTGAGGGGGCGGGCGATGCACGGTGACTCGGATCAGGCACGGCGGGGGCGCTTCATCGCGCTTCTGATCGTCGTGACTGCGATGCTCTGGGTGACCGTCCTCGCGCTGGGGAATTCGCTGGGCTGGAGCCAGCGCACGCTCGCCTTCTTCGACCTGGCGGCTCTGGCCGGGTTCGTGATGGCGATGTGGTTGTTATTCGGGCTCTGGCGCGCGCGCCGGACGAACAAGGAATAGGCGATGCTGAAGGATCAGGACCGGATCTTTACCAACATCTACGGGATGTATGACCGCAGCCTGAAGGGCGCGCTGGCGCGCGGCCATTGGGACGGCACCAAGGACATCATCGCCAAGGGCCGCGACTGGATCATCAACGAGATCAAGGCATCGGGCCGGCGCGGGCGGGGCGGCGCGGGCTCCCAGACCGGGCTGAAATGGTCGTTCATGCCGAAACAGTCGGACGGGCGGCCCAGCTATCTGGTGATCAATGCCGACGAATCCGAGCCGGGCACCTGCAAGGACCGCGAGATCATGCGCCATGATCCGCACACGCTGATCGAAGGCTGCCTGATTGCGTCCTTCGCGATGAACGCGCATGCCTGCTACATCTACATTCGCGGTGAGTATATCCGCGAGCGCGAGGCGCTGCAGGCCGCCATCGACGAATGCTATGACGCGGGGCTGCTGGGCAAGAACGCCGCGAAATCGGGCTGGGATTTCGACCTCTATCTGCACCACGGCGCTGGCGCCTATATCTGCGGCGAGGAAACCGCGCTTTTGGAATCGCTGGAAGGCAAGAAGGGCATGCCGCGGATGAAGCCGCCGTTCCCGGCGGGGTCGGGGCTTTATGGCTGCCCGACCACGGTGAACAACGTCGAATCCATCGCCGTCGCCCCCACCATCCTGCGCCGGGGCGGGGACTGGTTCGCGGGCTTTGGCCGTCCGAACAATGCGGGCACCAAGCTGTTTGCGATCTCGGGCCATGTGAACAACCCCTGCGTGGTCGAGGAAGCCATGTCGATCAGCTTTGAAGAGCTGATCGAAAAGCATTGCGGCGGCATTCGCGGCGGCTGGGACAACCTTCTGGCGGTGATCCCCGGCGGCAGTTCCGTGCCCTGCGTGCGCGGCGAGAAGATGCGCGATGCGGTGATGGATTTCGATTACCTGCGCGCCGAACTGGGCTCGGGCCTGGGCACGGCGGCGGTGATCGTGATGGACAAGTCGACCGACATCATCAAGGCGATCTGGCGGCTGTCGTATTTCTACAAGCACGAAAGCTGCGGCCAGTGCACGCCCTGCCGCGAGGGCACCGGCTGGATGATGCGCGTCATGGACCGGCTGGTCAAAGGCGAGGCCGAGGTCGAGGAAATCGACATGCTGCTGTCGGTCACGAAGCAGGTCGAGGGCCACACGATCTGCGCCTTGGGCGACGCGGCGGCCTGGCCGATTCAGGGACTGATCCGCAACTTCCGCGACGTGATCGAGGATCGCATCGCCTCGAAGCGCGGCACGCGCCGGGTGGCGGCGGAATAAGCGATGGGACAGGGGCTTCATCAGGCAAACGGGATGACGCGGCGCGCGGCTGTGAACGCATGCGCCGCGGGTTCCGTGCTAGGCTGGCGGCGCGCAACCCCGCGCCACGCCCCTGGAGGTGCCATGAAACCCCATGCCTTGACCCTTGCCACGGCCGCCATCCTGTTGTCCGCACCTGTCGGCCACGCCCAGACCCCGCGCAGCCTGCCCTTTGCGGGCAGCAACTGGGGCTATTTCTATTACGAGCGCGGCAATCCGCCGATGTTCCTCGGCCTCGGGGACAGTGCCGACAATGTTGCGCGGCCTCCGTCCGGGCTTGAGTGGGGTCTGCCCGAGGGCGTGATCACCATCGTGACCCGCGACGGCGCGCCGGTCGGCGAGGCGGATCGCGCCGCCGCGACCGCGGTCGCGCAAGAGATCTGTCTGCGCAACGGGCGCCAGTTCAACCGCCGCAGTCAGGGTCGGTTCCTGCGCAACGGCGGGCTGTCCTTTGACGGGGATTGCACGCGATGGTGATCCGTCTGGCCCTGGCGCTGTGCTGCGCCCTTGCCCTTCCCGCCGCGGCCGCAACGCAGGACGAGGTGAACGCGACGCTGTCCGCCGACCCTTCGATCTGGGGGCGGTTGCAGTCGGCGGGCCTGGCCTGGGAAATCCGCCGCCAGTGCCCCGATATCGAGGCGCGCGACTGGGCGGGGCGGTTCTTCCTGCTCGGCATCTACAACGATGCCCGCGCCTATGGCTTCACGCGTGACCAGATCCGCATCTTTCAGCGCGACGACGCGCTGAAGGAACGGCTGCGCGCGGAAGTCTCGGCCTATGTCCAGTCGCGCGGCGCGCGTCTTGATGATCCCGAAACCCTGTGCGCGCTCGGTCGCGCCGAGATTGCTGCCGGCACCGAAGCCGGCGAACTTCTGAGAGCAAGGTAAGCCATGTCAGGTCTGCGCAAGATCATCATCGACGGCCATGAGGTCGAGGTTCACCCGGCGATGACGCTGATTCAGGCCTGCGAGGTCGCGGGCGTCGAGGTTCCGCGCTTTTGCTACCACGAGCGTCTGTCGATCGCGGGCAATTGCCGGATGTGTCTGGTCGAGGTGGTCGGCGGCCCGCCAAAGCCGGCGGCCTCCTGCGCCATGCAGGTGCGCGACCTGCGCCCGGGCCCGAACGGGGAGCCGCCGGTGGTCAAGACCAACTCGCCGATGGTGAAGAAGGCGCGCGAGGGGGTGATGGAGTTCCTGCTCATCAACCATCCGCTGGACTGCCCGATCTGCGATCAGGGTGGCGAGTGCGATCTTCAGGATCAGGCGATGGCCTACGGCGTCGATTTCAGCCGCTACCGCGAGCCAAAGCGCGCGGCGGATGACATCAACCTGGGCCCGCTGGTGGAAACCCACATGACGCGCTGCATTTCCTGCACGCGCTGCGTGCGCTTCACCTCGGAGGTGGCGGGCATCCTGCAGATGGGCCAGACCGGGCGCGGCGAGGACAGCGAGATCGTCAGCTATCTCAATGAATCGCTGGTGTCGAACCTGCAGGGCAACATCATCGACCTGTGCCCGGTGGGCGCGCTGGTGTCGAAACCCTATGCCTTTACCGCCCGCCCGTGGGAATTGACCAAGACCGAGACCATCGACGTGATGGACGCGCTGGGGTCGAATATCCGCGTCGACACCAAGGGCCGCGAGGTCATGCGCATCGTGCCGCGCAACCATGACGGCGTGAACGAGGAATGGATCAGCGACAAGACCCGCTTTGTCTGGGACGGCCTGCGCCGTCAGCGGCTGGACCGGCCCTATGTGCGCGAAAACGGGCGGCTGCGCCCGGCCTCGTGGCCCGAGGCGCTGGCGCTGGTCGGCGGCAAGCTGAAGGGCGCGAAAAAGCTGGCCGGTCTGGTGGGCGACCTCGTGTCGGTCGAGGCGGCGTATTCGCTGAAAACGCTGGTCGAATCCTTGGGCGGTTCGGTCGAATGCCGGGTTGACGGCGCGCGGCTGCCCATCGGCAACCGGGGCGCCTATGTCGGAACGGTGGCCATCGAAGAGATTGATACGGCAAAAGAAATCCTGCTGATCGGCACCAACCCGCGCGATGAGGCACCGGTGCTGAACGCCCGCATCCGCAAGGCCTGGATCAGGGGGGCAACGGTCAAGCTGATCGGCGAGGCCGTCGATCTGACCTATGAGTATGCGCATCTGGGCACCGACCGCGCCGCGCTGGCGCAGGCCAGTGTCGGCGAGGGGGCCATCGTCATCGTCGGGCAGGGCGCCCTGCGCGAGGCCGACGGTCTGGCGGTCCTGGCCGCGGCGCAGGCGCTGTCGCCGCGCCTTTTCGTGCTGCACACCGCCGCCGCCCGCGTCGGCGCGATGGATGTGGGCGCGGTGACCGAGGGGGGCCTTCTGGCCGCGACCGAGGGCGCGGATGTGATCTGGAACCTTGGCGCCGATGAACTGGACATCGAGGCCGGGCCTTTCGTGATCTATCAGGGCAGCCACGGCGACCGGGGCGCGCACCGCGCCGACGTGATCCTGCCGGGTGCGGCGTACACGGAAGAAAACGGCACTTTCGTCAACACCGAGGGCCGTCCGCAACTGGCCCTGCGCGCGGGCTTTGCGCCGGGCGAGGCCAAGGAGAACTGGGCCATCCTGCGCGCGGTTTCGGCCGAGGCGGGCAAGGTGCTGCCGTGGGAGTCCCTGGGCGCCTTGCGCGCGCGGATGATCGCGGCCTTCCCGCATCTGGGCGAGATCGACGAGGTGCCCGCGAATGCCGTTGTCGCGCTGCCGCGCGAGCCCCTGGGGCAGGCG
>CALEZJ010000374.1 GCA_937927885.1 uncultured Paracoccaceae bacterium
GCCCATGGCGGCGGCGGTGGCCAGGGACGAGCCGCAGACGGCGGCAAAGCCCGAGCAGGCAAAGATCGATGAAATCGCCAGCGCGCCCGGCACCCGGCGCAGCACGGCCTTGGCCGCTTCGAACAGCCCGCCGGTCAGGCCTGCATGAAAGCTGATGAAGCCCATCAGCAAGAACATCGGCACCGCCGACAGGGTCCAGTTGGCGACGAAGGAAAACGGCGTGTTCTGGATGATGCCGATGGCCGGCTGAAGGCCGATCATCGTGGCGACGCCACCAAAGCTGACCGCAATCAGCGCCAGCGCCACCGGCACGCGCAGGATCAGGAGCACCATGAGCACTCCGACGCCGAGGAACCCGATGGTAACGCTCATGCCTTGCCTCCCAAAGCCAGTCTGAAGCCACGCAGCGCCACGCTGATCGCCGCAAGCCCGAAGCCCAGCGGCGGCAGCCAGTAGGCGGGCCAGGTGATGACGCGCGTCTGGTTGGCCATCACGAAAGCCCCCACATTGGTGCGCCCGACAGCGGCGTTCCACGTCACCCAGGCCAGGGTCGCATAGATCGCCACGGCAATCACCGCGACCAGGATATCCGACAGCAGCCGCATCCGGGGCGAGAGCATGCCGTTGATGACCTCGACCTGCACCATGCCACCGGTCTTTTCGACCCAGGCCAGCGGGATGAAGGCCAGCGCGACCATGTAATAATGGGTGACGATCTCCCAGGTTGCGGGGATCGGGGCGTTCCAGAGGTTGCGCATCACGATGTCGGTGCCGACGTGCAGCATCAGCATTACGGTCGCAATCGCACCCAGAACGGCCAGTGCGGCAAGAAAGCCGTCCTGGAATCGGGTCAGGCGGTCCATGGGGGGGCCTATCGGCGAAGGGGGTGACGAAAAGGGGAGCGGGGCGCCCGTCTGGGGCGCCCCGCAGAGGCCTCAGAGGCCGTAGGTCGCGAAGTCGACGTGCGCCCAGACCTCGGCATAGACGCGCTCGGCCATGGCGACCGGATCGGCACCCACTTCCTCGGCGATGGCTTCCCACTTGGCATAGAGCTCGCGGAAGGCCGCGATGCGCTCGGCCGCGTCGGTCATGCCGAAACGTTCTTGCGCCACGCGGGCCGCGGTCGCCAGTTCGGTCGCGCGGAACTCCTCGAAGGCGGCGACCAGGCTTTCATCGGGCTGGATCATCTCGATCCCGGCGGCGACGGCAGCGGCCTCGGCTTCGCCGGGCATCGAATAGCCCCAGCGCTGGGTGAAGTCGGCATTCGCGCGGTTCGCGGCGCGCGCCATGGCGGCACGATCCTCGACCGACAGGCTGGCCCAGACATCGGCGTTGGTGGTGAAGTTCGAGGTCGACTGATAGAGGCCGATCGGCAGGAAGGTCACATGTCGAACCAGCTCGACCAGACGGAACGACACGAGGTCGGCGATCGAGGCCATGGTGCCGTCGATGACCCCCTGGCTCATCGCCTCGAACTGGTCGTTCACCTGGATCTGGGCGGGAACGGCGCCGAAATGCTCGGCAAAGCGGGCCCAGGGGGCGCCGCCCGACCGCAGGCGCAGGCCCTGAAGATCGGCCGCCGTGCGCACGGGGCGCGTGGTCAGCAGTTCATAGACGTCCGACGCGCCCGAACCCAGGTAGACAAAGCCAAAGGCACGCATTTCGGCCTGGCAGGGCTCGCAGTTGACGATGTATTCGGTCATCGCCGCGCCCGCCGCGTGGCTGTTCGACGAGGTCAGCGACAGTTCGCCGGCCAGCGCCATGTTGGGCAGGTCCGCCGGGAAGAACAGCGGCAACAGGTTGCCCACCTCGGCGACCTGGCTTTGCAGCGCGTCCTTCATCTGCACGAGATTGACGACCTCGGGGCCGAGGATCGTGGCGCCCATGCGGCCCGCCGATTCCTCAGGCAGGTAGCGCGCAAAGCCCTGATAGAGATAGCCGTTCGCCGGATGGGGCGGCGGTGCGGCGGGGGCCACGCGCAGCACGCGGTCCTGTGCCCCGGCGGTAAAGGCGATGACCGAGGCGGCCAGCGCGAGTCCTGCGATCTTTCTCAGTTTCATGGATGGTCTCCTCCCAAAGACGCCCGACATGCTCAGAGTTTCAACAGTCTCTTTGCGTTCTCTTTCAGGATGAGGGGGCGCACCTCGTCCCGAAAATCCGATTTTTCGAAATCCTTCAGCCAGCGGTCCGGCGTGATCGCGGGCCAGTCCGAGCCGAACAGCATCTTCTTCTTCAGCATCGTGTTGGCGTAGCGTACCAGTATTTCCGGGAAATACTTGGGCGACCAGCCGGAAAGGTCGATATAGACGTTCGGCTTGTGCTGGCAGACGGACAGGGCCTCTTCCTGCCATGGAAAGCTGGGATGGGCGAGGATGATCGGCATGTCGGGAAAATCGACTGCCACATCATCGAGATACATCGGGTTCGAATACTTCAGCCGCATCCCCATGCCGCCGCGCATTCCCGAACCGACACCGGTCTGCCCGGTGTGAAAGAGGCTGATCGCGCCTTCGTCGGCAATGGCCTCGTAGAGGTCATAGGCCATGCGGTCGTTGGGGTAGAACCCCTGCATCGTCGGGTGAAACTTGAAGCCCTTGACCCCGAAGTCGCGCACCAGTCGCCGCGCCTCACGCGCGCCCATCTTGCCCTTGTGGGGGTCGATCGAGGCGAAGGGGATCAGGATGTCGTCGTTCTCGGCGCAGATCTGCGCGACTTCCTCGTTGTGATAACGCTTGAACCCGGTCTCTCGTTCGCCATCGACGGGAAAGATCACCGCGGCGATCTTGCGCTCGCGGTAATAGGCGGCGGTTTCCTGCACGGTCGGCAGCATCCCGGCCGCCCCGGCGGGGTTCTTGAAATAATTCGCCATCCCCGCCTGGAATTCGTTGTAGCCGTCATCGCGGCAGGTGTCGCAGGGCTCCTCGGCATGGGTGTGAATGTCGATGGCGACGATTTCGTCGAGGTTCACGGGCATGCGGCGGGTTCCTTGATCAGGGCGATCTTGCGGATCAGCGTCAGGAGGGTTGCGTATTCATCCGCGCTCAGGCCGACGCGTTCGGCACAGTGCACAGTCAGAAAGGCGGGGCGGTGGCGCTCCAGATGCGCCTTGCCTGCCGGGGTCAGTTCCAGATGGACCGAACGGCGGTCCGAGGCGGGCACCTCACGCCGCACCAGCCCGTCGCGCACCATGCGCTGCACCAGTTTGGTCATGTGCGCGGGCTTGATGTTCAGCGTCGCGGCCAGCGTGCCCTGGCGGACCTGCGGGTTAATGTCGATCACCCAGAGCACGGTCATCTCTCCCGGGCGCACATCGGTGCCCTCGAAAGCCTCGAAGAACTGGCCGAACAGGCGGACCTGCGCCAGACGCATCAGAAATCCGATGGACTCGGCCAGATCGCCAAGGTCCACCTCGTCGCTCAGCGTGCCGGCAAAGGGCGCGTTCATGGTGTCATGCGTTCGGGTTGGAGACCTTGCCCGCCTTCTTTGACAGGAAGGCGTTCAGGCGCTCTTCGGCCTCGGGCGAGGTGGCGGTGAACGAGGCGATGAAGCTCTCGACAAACAGCCCGTCCTCGGTGCCCATGTCGTTGATGCGCGGCAGGGCGTGGATGATGGCATAGGTCGAGATCGGCGCGTTGGTCGCGGCGTGGCGGGCCAGGGCGATGGCCTTGTCCAGCGCCTGACCTTCGTCGACGACATAGTTGACCAGGTTCCAGCGTTCCGCGGTGTCGGCATCCACGGAACGCCCGGTCAGCATCATGTCGGTCATGCGCGACACGCCCATCAGCCGTGCCGACCGCACGCTGGCGCCACCGCCGACAAAGATGCCGCGCTGGCCCTCGGGCAGGGCGAAGAACGCCGTGCGATCCGCCACCCGCACATGCAGCGACGAGGCCAGTTCCAGCCCGCCGCCCACCACTGCCCCGTGCAGCGCGCCGAACCACGGCAGCTTGCCGCGCTGGATGCGGGCAAAGACCTCGTGCCAGCGGCGACTGCCATGCACGCCTTCGAACGGGGTCTTTTTCACATGTTCGGCCAGATCGAGCCCGGCGCAGAAATGCGGGCCATGGCCGTGGATCACCGCCGCCTTGCAGCGCGCTTCCACCTGAGTGATCACGTCGTTCAGTTCTTCGATGAAGGCATCCGAGATCGCATTGCGCTTTTCGGGCCGGTTCAGGCCGACGACGGCCACATCGCCCTGGAACTCGAGTGTCAGATATTTCATCGCAGGCCCCGCCGTCTTGCCGAATGTTGCGCCGATTCTGTGACGAATATCGGCGGAAAAAGTATCCGTGTAAACAATTTCCTCGCTTTGCGGAAAAATAGTTTCCGTGTAAACAATCTCGCAGGAGGACTTACCCATGACAGAATCACCGCTGCGCCCGGTCAAGCTGTGGCGTCCTGACGTGCGTTGGACCGACCGCGAGGATGGTTCGATCCTGGTCTGGCAAGAGGGGGCGCTGGGCGCCTATCCCGACCGGATTTCCGACCGGATCCATCATTGGGCCGGGCTGGATCCAGACCGGATCTGGATGGCCGAGCGCGACGCTGCGGGCGCCTGGGTCAAGGTGAGTTATGGCCAGATGCTGGCCCGGGTCCGGGCGATCGGGCAGCGGCTTTTGGACATGGGTCTGTCCACCGACCGCCCGCTGCTGATTCTGTCGGCCAATTCGATTGCCCACGCCCTGATGGCTCTGGGCGCGCAATATGTCGGCATTCCCTCGGCGGCGATTGCGCCCGCCTATTCCACCTCGTCCGGCGAATTCGAAAAGCTGCTCTCGGTGCGCGACCAGATCACCCCGGGGGCGGTCTTTGCCGATGATACCGCGCCTTTCGCCCGCGCCCTGTCGGAGGTGCTGGCGGGACTGCCGGTGATCTGCGTGACCGGCGCGGGGCAGGCGCTGGACGCGGTGCTGGCAACCCCCGTCACCCCTGCCGTCGATGCGGCCAATGCCGCGACCGGGCCCGATACGGTGGCCAAGTTCCTGTTCACCTCGGGCACCACGGGGTCGCCCAAGGCGGTGATCCAGACCCAGCGCATGATGTGCGCCAACATGGAACAGATGACCGATTGCTATGCCTTCCTGCGCGACGAGGCACCGATCATTCTGGACTGGGCGCCGTGGAACCACGTCGCGGCGGGGAACCTGGTGTTCAACGCGGCGATCTACAACGGCGGGACGTTCTATATCGACGGCGGGCGCCCGACGCGCGACCTGATGCACCAGACCATCGCCAACCTGCGCGATGTGCCGACGAACTGGTATTTCAACGTGCCCTTTGGCTACGAGATGCTGGTCGAGGCGATGCGCAAGGACCCCTCGCTGGCCAAAGCGTTCTATGGCCCGCTCAAGCTGATGTACTACGCCGGCGCGGCCATGGCGCGCCACACCTGGGATGCGCTGGAAGAACTGTCGGTGCAGGCCACCGGCGAGCGGGTGCAACTGGGGACCGGCCTTGGTGCCACCGAAACCGCACCGTTTTCACTGTTCAACACCGACCCCGACGCCGAAGCGGGATGCATCGGCGTGCCGGCCAAGGGCATCACGCTGAAACTGGTCCCGGTCGAGGGCAAATGGGAAGTGCGCCTGAAGGGTCCGAATGTGACGCCAGGCTATTGGCGCAATGAAAAACTGACGCGCGAGGCGTTCGACGAGGAAGGCTTCTATTGCCTTGGCGATGCGCTGCGTTTTGCCGAGCCGGGCAACCCGGCCAAGGGGTTCTTCTTTGACGGGCGTGTGGCCGAGAACTTCAAGCTGTCGACCGGAACCTGGGTGTCGGTGGGGGCGCTGCGCGCGAAGCTGACCGATGCCCTGGGCGGCCTTGCGCGCGATGCGGTGATCGTGGGCGAGGGCGAGGACAGTCTGGGAGCGTTGCTGGTGCCTTTCCGCCCGGCCATCGAGGCGCTGGTGGGGCAGGCGGGGTTGAGCGATGCCGAACTGTGCGCGCATCCCGCCTTGCACGCGGCGATTGCCGAGCGGCTGAAGGCCTATAACGCGACGGCGACGGGATCCTCGCTGCGCGTGCCGCGGGTGATGATGCTGGTCGAACCGCTGAATCTGGACCGGGGCGAGGTGACCGACAAGGGATCGGTCAATCAGCGGGCGGTGCGCAGCCATCGGGCCGATCTGGTGGCGGCGCTTTATGCGGGCGATGCCCGGGTCATCAGGGGGTAGGAATGCAGATCGAGGGGATTTCGGCCTTTGTGACCGGTGGGGGCTCGGGCCTTGGCGAGGCGACGGCGCGCATGCTTGCGGCGCGCGGGGCAAGGGTGGCGGTGTTTGATCGCGACGCGGCCAAGGGCGCGGCCATCGCGGCGGCCATTGGCGGGATGGGGCTTCAGGGGGATGTGACCTCGGAAGCCGAGGTGGCTGCGGCGCTGGACGCGGTCGCGGCCGCGCAGGGCGCGCCCCGCATCGTGGTCAATTGCGCCGGGATCGGGACGGCGGGCCGCGTGCTGGGTCGTGACGGGCCGCTGCCGCTGGAGGCTTTCGAGCGAACGGTCAAGGTGAACCTGATCGGCACGTTCAATGTGCTCAGGCTGGCCGTGGCGCGGATGGCGGCGCTGGAGCCGATGGAGGATGGCGAGCGCGGCGTGGTGATCAACACGGCGTCGGTCGCGGCCTTTGACGGGCAGATCGGGCAGGCGGCCTATTCGGCCTCCAAGGGCGGGATCGTCGGGATGAGCCTGCCCATCGCCCGCGAACTGGCAAGGGTCGGCGTCCGGGTCAATGTGATCGCGCCGGGGATCTTTCTGACGCCCTTGCTGTTCACCTTGCCCGAGGAGGCGCAAAAGGCATTGGCGGCCGACATTCCGTTTCCCCAGCGGCTGGGCGATCCGGCGGAATTCGCGGATGCGGAAAGCGAAGTGAGGCGGCGCGCGGCCCCCGTCGAGGGGACCGCGCGCCGACGGGCTGCCGCCCGCACCTGCCCCAAAGGGGGCACGCCCCCTTTGGGAAATCCCGTGAGTATTTCCGGCAAGGTGGAACACGGCAATTGCCTTGGGGCTTGGGATGTATACATTGGATGTATACACGAGGGGCCCATGAGCGAATCGAAGAGCACCAGCCTGACCAAGCGCGCCGCCTATGAGCTGCGCCAGCGGATCTTTCATGGCGGATTGCCGGGCGGAACACGTCTTTACGAGGTGGCACTGTCCGAGGATTTGCAGATCTCGCGCACGCCGGTCCGCGAGGCTATGTCGCGATTGGCCGAGGAAGGTCTGCTGGAGCGCGCCTCTGGCGGCGGGTTCCAGGTCCGGGCCTTCAGTCTGGGGGATGTGTCCGATTCCATCGAGTTGCGCGGCGTTCTGGAGGGGACGGCAGCGCGCATGGCGGCCGAGCGTGGCGCCGACGGACCGGGGCTGACGGCAGTGCGCGAGGTGTTGGCCCGGCTGGAACGCTGTTTCGACGGGCCGGGCAATACAGTCGATTTCGACGCCTACAGCGAGTTGAACGCGCTGTTTCATTGTCGACTGGCCGAACTCTGTGGCAGCGCGGTGATCCTGCGCGAACTCGAGCGGGTCAAGTCGCTGCCTTTTGCGTCGCCCTCGGCCTTTGTGCTGGGGCAGGCGGATGACGCGCGGTCGCACCGGTCGCTGGTGGTGGCGCAGGAGCAGCACCGCGCCCTCGTGCAGGCCATCGAGCGGCGCGAGGGCGCGCGCGCCGAAGCCCTGGCGCGCGAACATGCCCGCATCGCGCGGGGCAACCTGGAATCGGTTTTTGCCGCCGATGCGCGGACGCCCGAGGCCATGCCGGGCATGGCGCTGATTGTGCGGTGAGGGAATGAATACATGAAATGCAGGAAATCGCCTGTGTGGGGCGATTTCACTTGCAATGATGTGTGTCTCTTCGCATTATGTATACATTCTTGCTTTGGGAGGAGAATCGATATGTCGGCAACCAGCCTGGCAGCCCTGATCGCGCAAAAAGGTGGCAACCCCGTCAAGATGTTGCGCGATTCCAAGATCGGCATGTATGTCTATCCGGTCGTCGCGCCGGAGTTCTCGAACTGGCGCGTCGAGCAGGAGGCCTGGCGCCATAGCGCCGTGCTGTTCGACCAGTCGCACCACATGGACGAGGTGATCGTCGAGGGTCCGCAGGCCACCGAATTCCTGGCCCACCACGGCATCAACGCCTTTTCGAATTTCGAACTGAACCGTGCCAAGCACTACGTCCCCGTCACGCCGCACGGCCATGTGATCGGCGACCACATCAGCTTCCGCGAGCGCGAGGACAAGTACGTTCTGGTGGGCCGCGCGCCGACCTCGAACTGGCTGATGTTCGCCGCCAGCTATGGCAACTGGAACGTCCGTCTGCGCTATGACCCGCGTTCGCCCAGCCGCCCCGAGGGCGAGCGGGTGCTGCGCGAGCATTACCGCTTCCAGATTCAGGGTCCCGATGCGCCGAAGATCTTTGAAAAGATGAACGGCGGCCCGATCCCGGACATCAAGTTCTTCCATGTCGACTGGATCAACATCGGCTCGAAAAAGGTGCAGGCGCTGCGTCACGGCATGTCGGGTGCGCCGGGCCTGGAAATCTGGGGTCCCTACAAGGACAAGGATTACATCCATTCGACCGTGCTGCAGGCCGCGCGCGACGCGGGTGTGAACCTGGTGCAGTGCGGCAGCCGCGCCTATTCGACCAACACGCTGGAATCGGGCTGGATTCCCTCGCCGCTGCCGGGCATCTATACCGGCGATGGCATGCTGGCCGATTACCGCGAGTGGCTGGGCACCGAGATGTACGAGGCGGCCGGTTCGATCGGCGGGTCGTTCGTCAGCGACAACATCGAGGATTACTACGTCAACCCCTTCGAACTCGGCTATGATTTCTATATCGGCTGGAAGAAGAAGGACTTTATCGGCAAGGCCGCGCTGGAAAAGATCAAGGCCGAAGGCGCCAAGCGCAAGAAGGTCACCTTCGAGTGGAACCGCGACGATGTGCTGAAGGTGATCGCCTCGGCATTCGAGCCGGGCATTCCCTACAAGTGGATCGACTTCCCGCAGCCCAACTATGCCTCGTCGAGCGCCGACATGGTCGTCAATGACGCGGGCAAGATGGTCGGCATGAGCATGTTCAACGGCTATTCGTTCAACGAGCGTTGCGTGCTCAGCCTTGGCGTGGTGGCCAACGACGTGCAGGTCGGCGACATCCTGACGCTGAAATGGGGCGAGCCGGAAACCACCGGCAAGACCTCGACCGAAAAGCACCGTCAGGCCGAAATCCGTGTGCGTGTTGCCCCGACGCCCTACTCGGCCGAGGCGCGCACCAACTATGCCGACAGCTGGCGCACGCGCAGCTGAGGATCGAGACCGGGGCGGGCGACACCGACGCGTGTCGCCCGTCCTGCCGACTGGAGGGTCGGTTCAGCAAGGCTGATCTGGGGTCAAGGCGCGTCATCAGGGGTGAAATCGCCACGGTGACGCGCCATACTGGACCGGTCTTTCGGGTTTGAAACTGGGGCATGGCCCCGATCTGTGGGAGGATCACAATGAGCTATCTTACCTCTTTCCGTGCCTTTGGCGCCGCCGCCGCACTGGCCGTGACCGTCTCGGCGCCTGCGATGGCGCAAGAGCTGCGCCTGGCCCATTGGGTGCCCCCGGCGCACACGCTGACCGCCTCGACCATCGAGCCGCTGCAGGCTGCGGCCTCGGCCGCGGGTCTGAACATCCGCGTCTATCCGGGCGGTGAACTGGGTGCCGGTCCGCTGGAGCAGTATGTCCGCGTTCTGCAGGGCGTCGCCGACATCGTCTGGGGGCTCCAGGGCTACAACTCGTCGCAGTTCCAGCGCACGATGATCTCGGAACTGCCGGGCGTTCTGGCCGAGGGCCAGTCGGGCTATGACGCGATCTGGCGCGCCTATGATGCGGGCCTGCTGAACGGCGAATTCCCGGGCACCGTGCCGCTGGCGCTGTGGACCTCGGAACCCAACGTGCTGATCATGCGCGGCCGCAACGTGCGTCTGCCCGGGGACCTCGCGGGGCTGAAGATCCGTGTGTCGGGTTCGGTCGCAGGCTCGATCGTCGAGGCGCTGGGCGCGACCCCGGTGCAGATGCCTGCGGGCGAGATCTACAACGCGCTGCAGACCGGCCTGATCGACGGGCTGATCACCGGGGCTTCGGCGATCGGCGACTTCCGTCTGGACGAAGTGGCGGACAGCTACACGATCGGCATGCCTCTGGGCCACATCAGCTTTTATCTGGTAATGAACGAAGGCGCGTACAACGGCCTTTCGGCCGAGCACCGCGCCGCCATCGACAGCGTTGCCGGTCGCACGCTGTCGGCCTCGGCCGAAGCGGGCTGGAACGCGCGCGCCACGCAGGTGATCGAGCAGATCACCGCCGCCGGTGACAACACGATCATCAACCTGACGGACGAGGAAATCGCCGCCTGGGCTGCGATCACCCTTCCGGTGCGCGATCAGGTCGTGGCGACCATCGACGGCGGCGCCGCCGTTCTGGCCGCAATGCAGGGCAACTGAGTGCTGCGCGCACTCGATACGGTTGCGGGCAGGGTCATCGCCCTGTCCGCGATCCTCGGCACCCTCGGTCTGTTGACCGAGGTTGCCGTCATTCTGTCCGACGTGATCATGCGCTATTTCGGCGCTCCGATCCGGGGCGCGCAGGATGTGGTGCAGATGTCGATGGTCGTGCTGGTCTTTGGCGGCATGGCCCTGTGCGACCGCCAGGGCGGGCACATCGCCATCGACCTGTTCGAGCGCCATTTCCCCGCCTGGGCGAACCGGCTGGGTGACATTCTATCGGCGCTTCTGGGAGCGGTGATCTTTCTGGGCATCGCCTGGACGACCTGGGAAAGCTCGATCCTGTCGCGGATGTTGCGCTCGGCCACCAATATCATCGGCCTGCCAAAGATCTGGTTTCAGTATTACGTCATCGTCTCGTGCGTCATCACGGCCTTTGGCATGACCCTGCGCGCCATCGTCCTGACCATGGGCGCCCAGATTTCCAGGGAGTCCCGGGCATGACCGATTTTGCCATTGGCATCGTAGGAATGCTGGCGCTGTTCGGCCTGCTGGCGCTGCGCGTGCCGGTCGCCTTTGCGATGTTCGCGGTCGGCTTTTGCGGCATCTGGGCGCTGAACGGGCTCAGGGCGGCGAAAAGCCTGCTGGCCTCGGAAAGCTTCACGCTGGCCTCGATGCCCGAACTCGTCGTGGTGCCGCTGTTCATCCTGATGGGCAATGTCGCCTCGGAAACCGGAATGAGCCGAAAGCTCTATGACGCGGCCTATGCCATCGTCGGCCGGGTGCGCGGGGGGCTCGCCAGCGCCACGGTCATCGGCTGCGGCGGGTTCGCGGCGCTGTCGGGGTCGTCGGTCGCTTCGGCGCTGACCATCGGCCGCGTCTCGCTGGGCGAGATGGAGCGCTACAAGTACGACCACCGTCTGAGCACCGGTGCGGTCGCTGCCGGCGGAACGCTGGGCATCCTGATCCCGCCGTCGACCGGGTTCGTGATCTACGCGATCCTGACGCAGGAATCCATCGGGCGGCTGTTTCTGGCCGGGGTGCTGCCGGGACTTCTGCTGCTGGGCATGTTCATCCTGACCATCACGGTGATCTGCACCCTCAACCCCGAGATGGGCCCGCGCGGCCCGAAAACCACGGTGACCGAGAAACTGCGCGCCTTTGTCGGCGCGGTGCCGGTGGTGGGCGTGATCGTGATGACGGTTGGCGGCATCTACAGCGGCTTCTTTTCGCCGGTCGAGGCTTCGGCGGTGGGGGCGGGCGCCTTCATCCTGATCGGTCTTGTCACGCGCACGCTGACCCTGCGGGCGTTCTGGGCGGCGGCGAAATCCTCGGTCGTGACCACCGCCACGGTGATGCTGATCCTGATCGCGGCGCATATGATCAACCCCTTCCTTGCGCTCAGCCATATCCCGCAGGCGCTGGGGGCCTTCCTGACCGGGCTCGACCTGCCTGCGCTGGCGATCCTTGCGTTGATCCTGGCGACCTACCTGGTTCTGGGCTGTTTCCTCGAAGGCTTCGCCATGCTGGTGCTGACGATGCCGATCTTTTTCCCGATCATCACGCAACTGGGCTTTGATCCGATCTGGTTCGGGGTGCTTGTTGTGCTGACGCTCGAGATGGGCCTCATCTCGCCGCCTGTCGGGGTCAATGTGTTCATCGTCAAATCCGTGGTTCCGCATGTGCCGCTGGGCACGATCTTTCGCGGGGTCATGCCCTTCTGGCTGGCGATGATCGCAACCCTGGTGCTGCTGGTCGCCTTTCCCCAGATCGCGCTTTACCTGCCAAACACGATGATCCGATGAGTGTACTGC
>CALEZJ010000375.1 GCA_937927885.1 uncultured Paracoccaceae bacterium
CTGTTGCGCCACAAGATCCGCAAGGAACCCTTTCGCCAGCAGTTGAACGGCATTCTCGCGGTGCAGGTGGTGGCGATGGCCGCGCTGTTCGCGGTCTATGTCGCGGCAGGATAATGGGTAGGGTGGGGTTTCACCCCACCACTGCCGGGATGGTGGGGTTTCAACCCACCCTACAGCGCGCCGCGCAGCACCTCGACAAACCGATCCACCAGTTCCTCGGTCGTGGACCAGCTTGCTACCAGTCGGCATTGGTGCGGATGATCCGGCCCGGCGCCTGCCGGGGGTGGGGCGGGCCAGTCGTAATACATCGCCCCCGCCGCGCGCAGGGCGTGATGCGCCTTCAGCGGGAATTCGGCGAACAGCATGTTGCCGCCGCGCGGATGCACCAGCCGCACGCCGGCGGCAACCAGCCCGGCCTCAAGCCGCTCGGCCATCGCGTTCGCATGGCGGGCCAGCGACAGCCACAGATCCCCCTCGAGATAGGCCGCCATCTGGGCGCTGAGGAACCGGTGTTTCGAGAACAGGTGCCCGCCCCGCTTGCGCCTCAGTTCAAACTCCCAGGCCTTGTCCGGGTCGAACAGGACCACGGCCTCGACCCCCATCAGCCCGTTCTTGGTGCCGCCAAAGGACAGCACGTCGACTCCGGCCTTCCAGGTCATCTCGGCGGGTGTACAGCCCTCGGCCACCAGCGCGTTGGCAAATCGGGCGCCGTCCAGATGCACGGGCAGACCGTGGGCCCTGGCAAGTCCGGCCAACCGCGTGATCTCGGCCACCGTATAGCGCGCGCCGCGTTCGGTCAGGTTTGTCAGCGACAAGAGCCCCGGCTGGGCGTGGTGCACCCCGCCCGGCGCCTCGGCCAGCGCCTGCGCCAGCCCGTCGGCGTCGATCTTCGCATGGTCGCCCTCGAGGAGACTGAGCTTCATGCCGCCCGCGTAGAATTCGGGGGCATTGCATTCGTCCTCTTCGATATGCGCGTGCTTGTGGCACCACACCCGGCTCCAGGGCTGAACCTGCGTTGCGATAGCGAGCGAGTTGGCGGCGGTCCCGGTAGCCACCAGATAGACCGCAACCTCGGGCGCCTCGAACAAGGCGCGTAGCCGGTCGCGCACGGTGACCATCAGGTCGTCCGCACCGTAGCCCATCGAAAAGCCCGCATTCGCCCGGCCCAGCGCGCCGAGGATGGCATCGGGCACGCCCGACGTGTTGTCAGAGGCAAAAAACATCAGAGTTCCTCGTCGATGATGTGGTCTTCCCAATCGTCCTCGGGCACCTCGAATTCGCCGAGGGTCTGGCCCCGCACGCTGATTCCGGCGCGGTGCACGGATTCGGGATCGCCCGAGACCAGCGGGTGCCAGTCAGCCAGCCCGCGCCCCTCGTTCAGGCGGCGATAGGCGCAGCTTTTCGGCATCCAGTACGAGATGTCCTTCAACGTCGACGGTGTCAGGACCACGCATTCCGGCACGATCGCCTTGCGACCTTCGTAGTTCGAGCAGCGGCAGGTTGCGTCATCCAGCAGGCGGCAGGCGATGCGGGTAAAGAACACCTCGCCGGTGTCGGCATCTTCCAGCTTGTTCAGGCAGCACTTGCCGCAACCGTCGCACAGCGCCTCCCATTCGGGCTGCGTGAGCTTGGTCAGCGGAAAGCGTTCCCAGAAACGCGGGCGCAGGGCGGGGATGCTGGTGGAAGGCCTGGACATGAGCACGACCCTATGCCGAGTTGCGGCGCAAAGGAAAGGGGCTGTGCCGGTCGGGCCCCGGTTCACGCCTCGGCCAGGATGGCGCGGGCGCGGGCACTGTCGGCATCCATCTGGGCGATCAGGGCGGGCAGGCCGTCGAATTTCGCCTCGGGGCGCAGGTATTCGACCAAGGCGACAGACAGGTGCGTGCCGTAAAGGTCGCCCTTGAAGTCGAACAGATGGACTTCGAAATTCGGCGCGTTCTGACCGAACATCGGACGCACTCCCAGGCTGGCGACGCCGTCATAAAGTCCCTGATAGGGACCGGTCATCACCTCGACCTTGACCGCATAGACCCCGAGGCGCGGCAGGTGCAGCCCTTCGACCGCCAGATTGGCCGTCGGATACCCCAGGTCGCGCCCCCGCTTGTGCCCGTGCAGCACTTCGCCGTCGATGCGGTGACGGTGGCCCAGCATGGCGGTCGCCTCGGCCACGCGCCCCTCGGTCAGGGCCAAGCGGATCGCGGTCGACGAAATCGCGGCCCCGTCGCCACCGGTTTCGCCGCCGATCAGGCGCTGGATCGTCACGTCGAAGCCAAGGGCCGCGCCCAGGTCTGCCAACCCCTCGGCGGTGCCCGCGCGGCCTTTGCCAAAGCGGAAATCGGCGCCGACCACGACATGGCGCAGGCCCAGCCCGTCGGCCAGAACGCGGCGGGCGAATTCCTCGGCGCTGAGGCTGGCCAGATCACGGGAAAAGGGAAGTTCATAAAGCACCTGCACCCCCAACCTGGCCAGCCGGTTGCGGCGCGATTCGGCGTTCATCAGGCGAAAAGGTGGCGCGTCGGGCGTGAAGACCTGCCGCGGATGGGGTTCGAATGTCACCACGCCCAGCGGCAGGTCGGGACGGCGCGCAGCGTCGATCACCGCACGGTGGCCCGTGTGGACGCCGTCGAAATTGCCCATCGCCGCCGAGGCGCCTCTGAGCGCCGCCTCCACGCCGGTCCAGTCGGTGACGATCTGCATTCCACCCCGCGGCCCCGCCGCACGCGGCGGGTTCAGTCGAACTTGCGGCTGGGCGCCAGAACCAGCGCCTCGCCCTTCAGGACGGTGGTATTGCCCACCATGCAGCGACAATCAAGGGTGACACGGCGCCGGGAATAGTCGATCTCACGCACGCTGACCTCGGCAAGCACCACATCGCCGGGGCGCACGGGCGCGAGGAATTTCAGGCTCTGACCCAGATAGATCGTGCCGTGACCCGGCAATTGCTCGCCGATCACCGCCGAAATCAGTCCCGCAGTCAGCATCCCGTGTGCGATGCGCCCCTCGAAGATCGTGTCGCGGGCGTAATCGTCATCGAGATGCACCGGATTGCGGTCGGTCGAGACCTCGGCGAACAGTTCGATGTCGCGGTTGGTGATTTCCTTGCGCAAGAAGCGCATCAGTCCG
>CALEZJ010000376.1 GCA_937927885.1 uncultured Paracoccaceae bacterium
GCGTCCATCGCGCTGGTGGCCCTGGTCTGGTACTGGCTGCGGTCGACGCGCAGCGGGCGCATCCTGCGCGCGGTGGGGGAAAACCACGATTCGGCCCATGCGCTGGGCTACAGGGTGCGCCGGGTGCGCATTCTGGCGATCCTGTTCGGCGGGGCCTGCGCGGGGCTGGGGGGCGGATATCTCAGCCTGATCCGCGTGCCGCAATGGACCGAGGGGATGACGGCGGGCGCGGGCTGGATCGCGCTGGCGCTGGTGGTGTTTGCCGCCTGGCGGCCCTGGCGGTTGCTGGGCGGTGCCTATCTTTTCGGCGGCATCATGGTGTTGCAGTTCAATTTTCAGGCAGCGGGGCTGCGCATTCCCGTGGAATATCTCGCCATGTCGCCGTATCTGATCACAATCCTCGTTCTCGTCGTTATGTCGTCGAGTCGAGCCCGCACGTCGCTGGCGGCCCCCGGGTCGCTGGGAAAGTCATTCCACGCCGCCGGGTGACACCGGCCTCATAACCCCGGGCAAAGGCCCGCGTAACAGGGAGTACGATCATGAACCGCAGAGAGCTTCTGGCCACCTCGGCCGCCGCCTTGAGCCTGGCGTCGCTGGGCAGCGCCGCCAAGGCGCAGACCCCGCTGAAGGTGGGCTTCATCTATATCGGCCCGCCCGGCGACTTTGGCTGGACCTATGCCCACGATCAGGGCCGTCTGGCCGCACAGGCGCATTTCGGCTCGGCCGTCGAGACCTTCTATGTCGACAACGTGCCGGAAGGTCCGGACAGCGAGCGGGTGATGACCCAGATGGCGCTGTCGGGCGCCAGCATGATCTTTGCGACCTCGTTCGGCTATGGCCCGGCGATGAACGCCGTCGCCGCGCGCTTTCCCAACATCGCCTTTGAACACGCGACCGGCTATCTGCAGGAGGCGCCGAACGTCTCGCTCTACAACGCGCGCTTTTACGAGGGCCGCGCGGTCATCGGCACCATCGCGGGCCGCATGACCACTGCGAACAAGATCGGCTATATCGCCTCGTTCCCGATCCCCGAAGTGATCATGGGCATCAACGCGGCCTATATCCACGCGAAGAAGGTCAACCCGAACGTCGAATTCCGCGTCGTCTGGGCCTACACCTGGTTCGACCCGGCGGCCGAAGCCGCGGCGGCCGAAGCGCTGATCGAACAGGGCTGCGACATCCTGATGCAGCACACCGATTCGACCGCGCCCCTGACCGTGGCGCAGCAGCGCGGGGCGCTGGCCTTTGGCCAGGCGTCGGACATGACGCAGTTCGCGCCGGACATCCACCTGACCGCGATCATCGACAACTGGGCGCCCTATTACATCAAGCGCATCGCCGAGCGTCTGGAAGGCACCTGGGCGGCGGGCAATGTCTGGAACGGGATTGCCGAGGACGAGGTGACCTTTGCCCCGTTCAACGACCGCATCCCCGCCGACGTGCAGGCCGAGGCCAACGCGATGATCGAGGCGATCCGCACCGGCGCCTATCACCCGTTCACCGGGCCGATCAACCGGCAGGACGGCTCGGCCTGGCTGGCGGATGGCGAAGTGGCCGATGACGGCACGCTTCTGGGCATGAACTTCTATGTCGAGGGCATCACCGGCGACATTCCCGGCTGATCGTGCCCGGCGAAACCCTGCGAAAGGGGGGCCAGCGGCCCCCCTTTTTGCCTGTGGCGCCCCCTTTTTGGCTGCAACGCCCCCCCTTTTCGGCTGCGCCGATTGAAGCAGGGGCCGGCATGGGTTATCTGCCCTCCCACTTTGGACAGGACCCCGCGATGACCCCGCCGCGCAAGCTTTTCGTCAAGACCTACGGCTGTCAGATGAATGTCTATGACAGCGAGCGCATGGCCGAGGCGATGGGCGGCGCGGGCTATGTCACCACGGAAAACCCCGCCGAGGCCGACATGATCGTCCTCAACACCTGCCATATCCGCGAAAAGGCGGCGGAAAAGGTCTATTCGGAACTGGGGCGGCTGAAGCCGCTGAAGGCAGCGAACCCGGAGTTGAAGATCGCCGTCGCGGGCTGTGTCGCGCAGGCAGAAGGGGCCGAGATCCTGCGCCGCGCGCCGATGGTCGATCTGGTGGTCGGACCGCAGACCTATCACCGCCTGCCGCAGATGGAGGCCGAGGCGCGCGCCGGTGGCCGCCCCGTCGACACCGAGTTTCCGCCCGAGGACAAGTTCGACCATCTGCCGAAAGGCCCGCGCGCCGGGCGTGGGCCGGCCGCCTTTCTGACCGTGCAGGAGGGTTGCGACAAGTTCTGCGCCTTTTGCGTGGTGCCCTACACCCGTGGCGCCGAGGTCAGCCGCCCCGCCGCCCGCCTGATGGCCGAGGCGCGCGATCTGGTGGCGCGCGGGGTACGCGAGATCACGCTGCTCGGTCAGAACGTCAACGCCTATCACGGCGAGGGGGACGCAGGACCCTGGACGCTGGCGCGCCTTCTGCGCGCGATGGCGGGGATCGAGGGGCTGGCGCGGCTGCGCTATACCACCAGCCACCCCAATGACATGGACGACGACCTGATCGCAGCCCACGGCGATCTGCCCGCGCTGATGCCCTATCTGCACCTGCCGGTGCAGTCGGGCTCGGACCGGGTTCTGAAGGCGATGAACCGCCGCCACACGGCCGCCGACTATCTGCGGCTGATCGAGAGGCTGCGCGCGGTGCGGCCCGATCTGGCGCTGTCGGGCGATTTCATCGTCGGTTTCCCCGGCGAGACCGAGGCGGATTTCGAGGCGACGCTGGATCTGGTGCGGCGGGTCGGCTATCATTCGGCCTTCACCTTCAAGTATCCCGCCCGCCCCGGCACCCCCGCCGCGGAACGTCCGGTGCTGCCCGATTCGGTGCTGGATGAACGCCTTTACCGCCTGCAGGCGCTGATCGCGCAACAGCAGCGCGCCGCGCAATCCGCGATGGTGGGGCGCGAGGTGGAGGTTCTGTTCGAGAAACCGGGCCGCATGGCGGGGCAGATGATGGGCAAGTCCGAGCATCTGCACGCGGTCAATGTCACCGCGGGCGGGCTGGCGGCGGGCGATCTGCGACGGGTCAGAATCACCGAAAGCCGCACCAATTCGCTGGCCGGCGTTCTGGTCTGAGTCGCGCGGCGGACCGGTCGCCAAAGGCCACACCGGCGGATCCCGGGGCAACTATCTCTTTGGCGCGGTGGGAATCGCTCTTCCAAACGCCGGTTGATTTGCTAATGTTTCCGTTGTGGTAGGCTCTGGCCTTTCCGTTCCTGACTGCCGCCCCCGACTGCCCGGGGGCCATCGGAGTGGCGGCACTGCCTCGGGGGTAACAACAAAGGACAATGGCTGTGGTCAACACTGTCTCCAAAGCCGTCCGGCTGATCGCGGGCGCCGCTGCCATGGCGCTGCTTCTCGTCGGACTCACCGCGCAGGATGCATCCGCGCAGCGCCAGCGCACCATCGTCGGCGAACGGTATGTACCGACCATCTGGATCGATCCCGACGGCTGCGAGCATTGGGTTCTGGACAACGGGATCGAAGGCTACATGACGCCGAACCGCACGCAGGACGGACGGCCGGTGTGCCATCGCAACAACCTGTGCCTGACCGAAAGCACCGATACCCTGTTCGACACCGGCAGCCATCGCCTGCGTCCGGGCGCCGAGGCCCGTCTGGCGTCGTTCTTCCGGTCGCGCAATGACACGGCGGTCATCGTCTATGGCCACACCGATCCGCGCGGCGGGTTCGAGTACAACATGAACCTGTCGGAAAACCGCGCCCGCGTGGTGGCCAATGTCGCCATCCAGAACGGCCTGCGGGTCAGCACGGTGCGCGGCTTTGGTCCGATGTATCCGGTGGCCTCGAACAATTCGGCTGCCGGAATGCAGCAAAACCGCCGCGTCGAAGTTCTGTGCGTGCAATAAGGGACGGGAAAGCATCATGAAAATCGCGAAATTCGTCCTGATCGGCGCCTCGGTTCTGGCCCTTGCGGGCTGCATGGGCGAAGGCCCGGGCGGCTCGTTCGTCGAGATCAACCCCGCCGACAACACCTCGGACCGCCATACGGGCGTGCCCAACCATTCGTCGAACCTGCGCGATGCGGGGATCTGGGTCGACCCGCAGGGCTGCGACCACTGGATCATCGACGAGGGGATCGAAGGCTTCATGTCGGCCCGTCTGGACCCTTACGGCAACCCGGTCTGTTCGGGCATCGCGCCGCCGACCGTGGCTGTCGGCCGCTATCGCCGCGGCACCTGAGTCGCCTCTGCATGCGGACACCGGCCCCCTTTCCGGGGGCCGTTTGTCATTTTGCCCCCAGATCTGGCAGTTTTTCGCCCTGTCGCCACAAGGCGTTGCGCAAACGACACGGCCCCGCGCTGTCACGGCATCTTTGCTTGCGATACGCGGCGACGCGGCGCAGCATGGGACATCCCTTCGGGGCCCTCGATCCATCAGGAGAGCCATTTGGGCATCAGTGCGCTGACCCCCCCGCCCGCCGCCAGCGACGCGACGCAAACGCTGCTGGAATTCGCCGACAACCGACTGCTGGCCGATCTGTGCGGCGAATATGACCGCCATCTGGTCAAGCTGGAAAGCGAACTGGGCGTGCAGGTCATTCACCGGGGCAACCAGTTGCACATCCTGGGCCAGGCGGACGCCCGCGCCCGCGCCGCCGAGACGCTGCGCTCGCTCTATGCGCGGCTCAGCGGCGGGCGCGAGGTGGAATCGGGCGACGTCGACGGCGCCCTGCGCCTGTCGGCGGGCGAGGCCGGGGAAAAGCAACTGGAAATGTTCCGCTCGGGGCAGATGGAGATCCGCACCCGCAAGAAGCCCGTCACCCCGCGCACCAGGGCGCAGCAGGATTACACGCGCTCGCTGTTCGACAACGAGCTGAATTTCGGCATCGGCCCGGCAGGCACCGGCAAGACCTATATCGCGGTCGCGGCGGCGGTGCATTTCTTTACCGAGGGGCATGTGGACCGCATCATCCTGTCGCGCCCCGCTGTCGAGGCGGGGGAAAAGCTGGGCTATCTGCCGGGCGACATGAAGGAAAAGGTCGATCCCTACATGCAGCCGCTTTACGACGCGCTGAACGATTTCCTGCCGTCAAAGCAATTGCCCCGCCTGCTGGAGGAGCGCCGGATCGAGATCGCGCCCCTGGCCTTCATGCGCGGGCGCACGCTGGCCAATGCCTTTGTCGTGCTGGACGAGGCGCAGAACGCCACGGACATGCAGATGAAGATGTTCCTGACCCGCCTTGGCGAGGGCTCGCGCATGGCGATCACCGGGGATCGCACGCAAGTCGACCTGCCGCGCGGCGTGCCCTCGGGGCTTGCAACGGCCGAACGTATCCTGCAAGGGATCAAGGGCATCGGGTTTTCGTATTTCACCTCGGCCGATGTGGTGCGCCATCCCCTGGTTGCGCGCATCGTCGAGGCTTATGACAGGCAATCGCCCGCGCAGGTATGAGCGTCTCGCTGGACATCAACGACGAAGACCCGCGCTGGGGTGACCTGGAGGCGCTGGCGCGGCGGGCCGTGGAGGCGACGCTGGCGCATCTGGGGCATGATCCGGCCTGTTTCGAGGTCAGCCTTCTGGCCTGCGACGATGCCCGCATCGCCACCCTGAACGCCGAGTTCCGGGGCAAGGACGCCGCCACCAACGTGCTGTCCTGGCCCAGTTGGGACCTGTCGCCGGAAACCCCCGGCGACGCACCCGAGCCCCCGGAAACCGGCACGCCGGAGGATCCCGAGGCGCTGGGCGACATCGCGCTGGCCTATGAGACCTGTCTGCGCGAGGCCCTGGAACAGGGCAAGACGCTGGCCGACCACACCACCCATCTGATCGTCCATTCGACGCTGCACCTGCTGGGATATGACCATATCCACGATGCCGACGCCGCGCGGATGGAGAAAACCGAGGTCGCCATCCTTGCGCATCTGGGGATCTTGGACCCATATGGGGATGACTCCCTGCCCGCGACCGTGGCAGGGCTGGATTGACACCGGAACCCATCGATGACCGACCTGACCAACCCGCCCTCGGAACCGCCCCCCGCCATCGACCCCGAGCGAAGTAACGACGGCGCCTCGCCGCGTGGGCTTCTGGGGCGGTTGTTCGACGCCCTCAGCCCCGGCGACGCCGTCAGCGAATCCGAGCGCCAGTTGTCCGCCTCGATGCGGCAGGTGCTGCCCGGCCTCGCCAGTCTGCGTCGGCTGCGCGTGGCCGATGTCGCCATCCCCAAGGCCGAGATCGTCGCGGTCGAGCGCGGCACCGACCGCGCCGGGCTGATCGGGGTGTTCCGCGATTCGGGGTTCTCGCGGCTGCCGGTCTATAACGAGACGCTCGACAAGCCGATGGGCCTGTTGCTGCTGAAGGACCTCGTGCTGTCGCAGGGGTTTGACCTGACGCAGGGCGAATTCGACATCGGCACGATGCTGCGCCCGCTGCTCTATGTGCCGCCGTCGATGCCGCTGGTGGTCCTGTTGCAGAAGATGCAGACCGAGCGGGTCCACATGGCGCTGGTGATCGACGAATACGGCGGCACCGACGGCCTCGTCACCATCGAGGACCTGATCG
>CALEZJ010000377.1 GCA_937927885.1 uncultured Paracoccaceae bacterium
TGCTCGACCTCACGCGCATCCTGGCCGGCCCGGTGGCGGGGCGCACGCTGGCCGATCTGGTCCTGGGCCGCCAGACCGGGCTGACCACCCTGCCCTGGGTCAACCGGCGCGTGCGCAGATGGGAACCCGAACCGCTGCGCTGGCTGGGATTGCGCGGCATGTACGCGCTCTTCGCCGCCGCCGACCGGGCCGAGGCGCGGGGCGGCGGGCCGTCCTGGCTGGCGCGCGCGGGGGCGGCAATCTCCGGACGGTGAGGGGCCGGGGCGGCCAGACGGCGGGGCGCGGTAGGGTGAAACCCCACCCTACGCACCGGCCGACCGGGTTGCGCTGACGCCGTAGGGTGGGGTTTCACCCCACCCTCCGTCATACCAGTCGGCTCACCTCGACCGCCGCGCGGACGAAATCCTTGAACAGCGGATGCGGGGCGAAGGGTTTCGATTTCAGTTCGGGGTGGAACTGCACGCCGATGAACCAGGGATGCCCCTTGTGCTCGACGATCTCGGGCAGGCGGCCGTCGGGCGACATGCCGGAAAACTGCAACCCGCAGGCTTCCAGCTTGTCGCGATAGCGGATGTCCACCTCATAGCGGTGGCGGTGGCGCTCCTCGATCCTCGTGCTGCCGTAAACCCTCGCCACCAGCGACTCGGGCGTCAGCGCGGCGTCATAGGCGCCCAGTCGCATCGTGCCGCCCTTGTCGTCGCCGACCTTGCGTTCCACCAGATGGTTGCCCTGCACCCATTCCTTCAGGTGATAGACCACCGGCTCGAACCGCTTCGCGCCCTTCTCGTGGTCGAATTCCTCCGAGCCCGCATTGGCGATCCCGGCCAGATTGCGCGCCGCCTCGATCACCGCCATCTGCATGCCCAGGCAGATGCCCAGATAGGGGATGTGGCGCTCGCGCGCCCATTGCGCGGCGCGGATCTTGCCCTCGGTGCCGCGCTCGCCAAAGCCGCCCGGCACCAGGATGGCGTGGAACCCTTCCAGATGCGGCGCCGGATCCTCGCGCTCGAAGATCTCGGCGTCGATCCATTCCGCCTTGACCCGCACCCGGTTGGCCATGCCGCCATGGGTCAGCGCCTCGGCGATCGACTTGTAGGCGTCTTCGAGTTGCGTGTACTTGCCGACGACGGCCACCCGCACCTGCCCCTCGGCATTGGTCAGACGGTCCATCACGTCCTCCCATCGCGTCAGGTTGGGGCGCGGTGCCGGGGTGATCCCGAACGCGTCCAGCACCGCCTGATCGAGGCCCGCCTTGTGGTAGGCCAGCGGCGCCTCGTAGATGGTTTTCAGATCATAGGCCGGGATCACCGCATCCTTGCGCACGTTGCAAAACAGGGCGATCTTTTCGCGTTCGCGGTCCGGGATCGGGTGTTCGGACCGGCAGACCAGCACATCGGGGGCCAGACCGATCGACTGCAATTCCTTGACCGAATGCTGCGTCGGCTTGGTCTTCAACTCGCCCGAGGCGGCAAGGTAGGGCAGCAGCGTCAGATGCATCAGGATGCACTGGCCGCGCGGCCGTTCGTGGATGAACTGGCGGATCGCCTCGAAGAACGGCAGCCCCTCGATGTCGCCCACCGTGCCGCCGATCTCGCACAGCATGAAATCGACCTCGTCCGCGCCGATGCGCAGGAAATCCTTGATTTCATTGGTCACATGCGGAACGACCTGAATCGTCTTGCCCAGGTAATCGCCCCGGCGTTCCTTTTCCAGCACGTTGGAATAGATGCGCCCCGAGGAAATCGAATCGGTCTTGCGCGCGGGCACGCCGGTGAAGCGTTCGTAATGGCCCAGGTCCAGGTCGGTCTCGGCGCCATCGTCGGTGACAAAGACCTCGCCATGCTCGAACGGCGACATCGTGCCGGGGTCGACGTTCAGATAGGGGTCCAGTTTGCGCAGGCGGACGGTAAAGCCGCGCGCCTGCAACAGCGCACCCAGAGCCGCCGAGGCGAGGCCCTTGCCAAGGCTCGACACCACCCCGCCGGTGATGAACACATAGCGCGCCATGAAGGAATCCCCCGTGCAGGTTGGAAAAATCAACGGATCACGGGAGTCGAGCCTTAGCGCAAAACCCCGTGCTCCGCAACAGGGGACGCAACATGCTGCGTCACCCGGGCGTTTGCCCTACAATGAAAAGGGTCAGTTCCCCGCCGGAACCGTGGTCGGCGCTGTTTCCGCGGCGCCGGTCTGCGCAGGCGCGGGCGCCTCGCTCGCCGGGGTTTGCGCAGCAGGTGCCTCGCTGGCGGGCCCCGGAGCGGCAGGCGTTTGGACAACCGGCGGCAGGGTGGGCGCCGTGGTCGCGGGCGGCAGCGCCGGGGCCGAGCCCGCGGGCGGCAGCAGCGGCGCGGCGGCGCCCGGCGGCAGTTGCACATCCGGCAGGCTCACGTCGGGGCGCGTCGCGGGGGCCGGCAGGCCGATCCGCTCCAGCACCGAGGTCTCGGCCGAATTCGACGCCGCGATCACCGTCAGCGTCAGCGAGGTGACGATGAAGGCCCCCGCGAACATCCAGGTCAGCTTGGCCAGCCCGGTCAGCGGCGGACGGCCCGCCTGCGGCCCCATGGAGCCGCCGATGCCCAGACCACCGCCTTCGGACCGCTGAAGCAGCACGACGCCCATGAGAGCAAGGGCCAGAAGCAGGTGGATGATCAGGACGACGGTCTGCATGATGCGGCCTTTGCAACGGTTCGCGACTATCTATGCGCAGCCGTCCGGGGGCGCAACCCCCTTGGCCCGCCGGCCGGATCCTTCGCCCCGGATCCTTCGCCCCGCTCCCCCGGTCAGTTCTGGTCGACGTCGTCGACGTCGGCCTGCCCGCTGATCCTGCGCCGGAAGATCGACCAGGACAGCCCCACCCCCAGCACCAGCGAGGCGATGATGATGGCGAGCCACTGGTTGATGACCGAATTGCCCGCGCTCAGCACGCCCCAGTCGATCAGCACCCAGATCAGCGCCGCGAAGACCGCCGCCACCAGCGCCATGCCGATCGGTCCGATCGAACGCAGGGTGGCACGCAGATAGATGATGTATCCGATCAGCAGCACCAGCCCCGCCAGCACGGTGACCGGCAGGTTGGCGGTGCCGTTGTCGGACACCCAGCGCACGAAATTCCACGGCGTGGGGTTCCAGGTCGCAGTCAGAAGGACAAAGGCGATCAGCCAGCGCACCAGAAAGGTCATGGGGAAATCCTTGGGTTTCAAAGTCTCTCCCCTTTGGTGCCAAGCCTGCGGCCTCCTGTCCAGTGCCCAGAACCCCGAGGGCGATCAAATTGCCTGTTTCGCTGCCCGGCGCGCGCCGCTATAGAACGCGGGGTTTTCCTAGCCGGACAGGAAGTAGCATGGCCAACGTGGTTGTCGTGGGCGCCCAATGGGGCGACGAGGGCAAGGGCAAGATCGTCGACTGGCTTTCAGAGCGCGCCGACGTGATCGCGCGCTTTCAGGGCGGGCACAATGCGGGCCACACGCTGGTCATCGACGGCAAGGTCTACAAGCTGAACGCCCTGCCCTCGGGGGTCGTGCGCGGCGGCAAGCTTTCGGTGATCGGCAATGGCGTGGTGCTGGACCCCTGGCATCTGGTGTCCGAGATCGCGAAGATCCGCGAGCAAGGGGTCGAGATCAATCCCGACTGCCTGATGATCGCCGAGAACACTCCGCTGATCCTGCCCTATCACGGCGAACTGGACCGCGCGCGCGAGGCGCATGCCGCGGGCTCGGGCGCCAAGATCGGCACCACCGGCCGCGGCATCGGCCCCTGTTACGAGGACAAGGTGGGCCGCCGCGTGGTGCGTGTCGCCGATCTGGCCGATCCCGCCACGCTGGAACTGCGCGTTGACCGCGCGCTGGTGCACCACAACGCGCTGCGCGCCGGGCTGGGGCTGGACCCCATCGACCGGCAGGCGACCATCGACATGCTCAACGCCATCGCGCCGCAGATCCTGCCCTATGCCGCCCCGGTCTGGAAGGTGATGAACGACCTGCGCCGCGCCGGAAAGCGCATCCTGTTCGAGGGCGCGCAGGGCAGCCTTCTGGACATCGATTTCGGCACCTATCCCTATGTCACCTCGTCCAACGTGATCGCCGGACAGGCGGCGACGGGCGTGGGCCTTGGCCCGAACGCCATCGACTATGTGCTGGGGATCGTGAAGGCCTATACCACCCGCGTCGGCGAGGGTCCCTTCCCCACCGAACTCAAGGACGACGACGGCGAAAGGCTGGGCCAGCGCGGGCATGAATTCGGCACCGTGACGGGGCGCAAGCGCCGCTGCGGCTGGTTCGATGCGGCGCTGGTGCGCCAGACCTGCGCGATTTCCGGCATCAACGGCATCTCGCTGACCAAGCTCGACGTGCTCGACGGGTTCGAGACGCTGAAGATCTGCGTGGCCTATGACCTCGACGGCGAGCGGCTGGATTACCTGCCCACCGCCGCCGACCAGCAGGCCCGCTGCACGCCGATCTACGAGGAAATGCCGGGCTGGTCGGAATCGACCGAAGGCGCGCGCTCGTGGAACGACCTGCCGGGCAATGCGGTCAAATATGTGCGCCGGATCGAGGAGCTGATCCAGTGCCCGGTGGCGATGGTCTCGACCTCGCCCGAGCGCGAGGACACCATCCTCGTCACCGACCCCTTCGTGGACTGATCCGATGGCGCTGTCCTACCGCACCCGCCGCCGCCTGTCCCTTGTGGTCCTGATCGTGGCGCTGCCCGCCTATATCGTGGCGGCCGTGTCGCTGGTCGGCCTCTTCGACCGGCCCCCCTTCCTTCTGGAACTGGCGATCTATGTCGGGCTGGGCGTGGTCTGGGCGATTCCCCTGAAAGCCGTGTTCAAGGGGGTCGGCCAGGGCGATCCGGACGACCGGAACCGGGGCTGACCCGCGGGCCGGTCCAGCCTTTCCCCCCCGAAACCCAAAGGGCCGCGCGGTCACCCGCGCGGCCCTTTCTTGCGGTCCAGACCGGTTCAGCGCCCGGCGAAATCGCGCGCCCGGGCGCCGAAATCCGACTCGGCCGCCAGTTCGAATTGCCCCCGGCGCGAGCGCTGCAGCACCCCGTTGCGCATCAACAGGCCAAAGGTGCGCAGCAGGTTCTCGCGCGAGCGGGTCATCGGCAGGCCGGTGCCCACGACATGGCGCATCACCTGCGGGCGGGTGAATTCCTCGGCCCCCTCGATATGGGTGACATAGGCTGCGGCGGCCTCGGTCAGTTCGGCCAGCGTGGTCAGGTGCATCGGCGCGACAAAATCGCCAAAGCCCTTGCCGCGCGGGGCGGCGGGGGCGGGCTGATCCTCGTCGAACAGATCCTCCATCGCCAGCGACCCGGTGTTGATGCGGCGCGGGCGGATGATCTCGGTTTCCGCCGGACGGTCGATGCGCTGTTCGCTGACCAGCACCAACGGCGGCTGGGCGTTGCGCGGGCGCTCGGTGCGCTGCGCCTGCGGGCGCGCGGGGCGGCGCGGCGCGCCATCGTCGGCCATCGGGGCCGAGGGGCGCACGCTGCGCTCCAGATCCTGCCGATAGCGGGCGATTTCCTCCTGTTCGACCTGGTCGGCGTCGCGCGCGGTGCCGGCTTCCTCGTCGGCGCGGGTGGCGACGACGGCGGCCTTCAGATGCGAAAAGGTCGACTGGCGGCGCTGCGATTCCGCGCCCGAAAGCTGGCTGTCGGTCTGGCTGATCAGCCGGTCCACCGCCGCCGGGTCGACATAGCCCTTGCGCACCAGCAGC
>CALEZJ010000378.1 GCA_937927885.1 uncultured Paracoccaceae bacterium
TTCTGGGCCTTGGCGCCGCCGCCGAGGACGATATCGCCGCCCGCCCCTCGCACCACGACGGGCATGACGACCACGAGCATGACGATTTCGACACCATCGTGGTCGATCTGGGCGAGGTCGCGGATCTGGCCGCGCTTGTAACCCGGATCGAGGGCATGGCGCGCGATCTCGATATCCTCAGGGTCAAGGGCTATGTCGCCGTCACCGGCAAGCCGATGCGCGCGCTGGTGCAGGCGGTGGGCGCGCGGGTGCGCCACCAGTTCGACCGCGCGTGGAAACCCGGCGAGGCGCGTCGCACGCAACTGGTGGTCATCGCCGAGCACGACCGCATCGACGAGGCCGCGATCCGCAAGGCTCTGGGTGCCTGATGCACGTCGTCTTCCGCGAAAGCCACGGGCTGGAGGAAACCGCCACGCCGACCGATCCGGGCCAGTCGCCCGCCGATCTGGTGGTGCTGTCGTTTTCCGACTCCGACCTTGGCGCCTTTGCGGAAGGCTGGCATCGTGCGGACGGGACGCTGCCGGGCTTGCGCCTGTGCAACCTGTCGCTGCTGCGCCACCCCCTGTCGGTCGATACCTATGTCGAAGGCACCCTGTCCGGCGCGCGGGGCATCCTGATCCGGCTGATCGGCGGGGTGCCCTATTGGGCCTACGGGTTGCAGCAGGTCCTGTCCCTGGCCCAGCGGCAAGGGATCGCGCTGGCCGTCCTGCCCGCCGACGGGCGACCGGATGCGCAACTGGATGCCGTCAGCACCCTGCCGGTCTCCACCCTTCGCCGCCTTCAGCATCTGTGCGACCTTGGCGGCGCCGTCGCGGCGCAGGCGGCGTTGCAGCAACTGGCGCTGGCCTCGGGCCTTTATGCGCCACCCGTGCGCGGATTGCGCGGCCTGCCGGAGGTGGGAGCCTGGACACCACAAGGCGTCACCTGCCCCGCTGCCGCCAGCCTTGGCACTCGCCCGCGCCTCTTGCTGACCTTTTACCGATCCTACCTGACCGCCGCCGATACCGAACCCTTCGAGGCCATCGCCAAGGCCTTTGACGCCGCAGGCTATGAGGTGATCGGCCTCTTTGCCCCCAGCCTGAAAGCACCCGAGGCGCGCCTCTGGCTGGCGCGCTGGGTGCGCACGTTGGCCCCGGTCGCCATCCTGAACGCCACCGCCTTTTCGGCGCAGGGCGAGGGCGGCACGCCGCTGGACGTTGCAGGGGTGCCGGTGTTTCAGGTGGCGCTGGCCACCAACCCCCGCGCGGCATGGGAAGGGGCCGAAAGGGGGCTTTCCCCCGCCGACCTCGCCATGCATGTGGTGCTGCCCGAGGTGGACGGGCGCCTCTTTGCCGGGGTCGTCAGCTTCAAGGACATCACCCCGCGCGACCCCGACCTGCAATTCACCCGCCTGAAGCACCGCGCCGACCCCGAGCGCATTGCGGCCCTTGTCGCGCGGGTCACCGGCTGGCTGAGGTTGGCGCAGGGCCACACGCGGGTGGCGCTGGTGCTTTCCACCTATCCCGGCAAGGGCTGGCAGATGGCCCATGCTGTGGGGCTGGATGCGCTGGCCTCGGCCCGCGAGATCCTGACCGATCTGGGCACCCCCGCCGACCCGCAAGACCTTGAAACCGCTCGCATCCACTGGCCTGTCGAGGCTTACCGCGAGGCGCTGCAATCCCTGCCGCAGCCCCTGCGCGCCAGCCTGCCCGAACCCGCCGGCGATTTCCACTTTGCCGCCCTGCGCGCGGGATCCACGATCCTCGCCCTGCAACCCGAACGCGGCCAGAAAGCCCAGCGCGACGCCGAATATCACGACCTTGGCCGCGCCCCGTCGCCCGACTATGTCGCCTTTTACCTCTGGCTGCGCGGCCAGGTGGACGCGCTTATCCATCTGGGCGCCCATGGCACGCTGGAATGGCTGCCGGGAAAGGCGGTGGCGCTCTCGGGCACCTGCTGGCCCGAGGCGCTGGTGGGCGGGCTGCCGGTGATCTATCCCTTTATCGTCAACGACCCCGGCGAGGCCGCGCAGGCCAAGCGGCGCATCGGCGCGGTGACCATCGGCCATGTCCCCCCGCCCCTGACACAGGCGCAGAGTGGCGCAGGAATGGCGCGGCTGGAGGGGCTTCTGGACGAGTTTTCCAACGCCGACGGCCTCGACCCTTCCCGCCGCGCGCGTCTTCAGGCCGACATCCGCGACGAGGCCGATGCGCTGGGGCTGGGGGCGGAACTGGGCCTGTCGTCCGCCCTCAGCCCCGCCGAGGCGATCACCCGCATCGACCAGTTCGTGTGCGACGTGAAGGACAGCCAGTTCGGCGACGGCCTGCACATCTTTGGCACAGGCGAACACGGCGCGGCCGAACGCGCGGGCCTTGCCGCGGCGCTGGCCGGGCGCTGGGTGGCGCCGGGGCCGTCCGGATCACCCTGGCGCGGGCGCGGCGACGTGCTGCCGACGGGCCGCAACCTCTTCACCACCGATCCGCGCGCCGTGCCCACGCGCGCCGCCTATGCGCAGGGCGTCAAGCTGGCCGAGGAACTGGTCCGCCGCCATTTGCAGGATCAGGGCGACTATCCCCGGGGGCTGGTGGTGGACCTCTGGGGCAGCGCCACGATGCGCACGGCGGGCGAGGAATTCGCCATGGCGCTGCACCTTCTGGGGGCGCGGCCCCGCTGGGACGAGGGGTCCGGGCGCGTGGCCGGGGTGGAAATCCTGCCCATCGCCGAACTGGACCGGCCCCGGCTGGACGTGACCTTGCGCGTCTCGGGCCTGTTTCGCGACGTGTTCCCCGATCTGGCGGCGTTGTTCGGGCAGGCGGTCCGCGCGCTCGCGCAGCGCGACGAGGCGCCGGACTGGAACCCTTATGTCGGCCGCAGCGATCTGGCGCGTGTCTATGGCCCGGCGCCGGGGGCCTATGGACTGGGGATCGACGCCGACACCTATACCGACGCCGCGCGGCAGTCGGCGGGGCGGGCTTGGCTGGCCGCCAGTTCCCATCCGCTGGATGCCGAAA
>CALEZJ010000379.1 GCA_937927885.1 uncultured Paracoccaceae bacterium
GCCCTTGTGCAACCCCTGTTCATCTCGATCGATCCCGAACGGGATCGCAGACTGGGGCTGGCCGAGTTCACCGCGGCCTTCCACCCGTCGATCATCGGGCTTGCCGGAGACGAGGCACAGACCCGCGCCGCTGCAGACAGCTTCCGCATTTTCTACGCGCGCGAGGGTGATGCCACAGCCACCGACGGCTACACCATGTCGCACAGCCCGGCGCTCTACCTTATCGGGCCTACCGGCGACTGGTTGCGTCAGTTCACCTATGGCACGCCCGCCGCCGATATCCTTGCCGACCTTCAATCCAGATTGTGAACCCCATGAAATCCCTGATCCTCTCAGCCCTCCTCACCTTGTCCGCCACCCCCGTGCTGGCCTGCGAAACCTTCACCTTGGGCGATCTGACCATTGAACACGCCTGGTCCCGCGCCACCATCGGCGCGGACCGGCCGGGGGTGTTCTATGTCGAGATCACCAACAACGGCAGCACAGATGATGCGCTGATCGGCATCGCGACACCTGCGGCTGGCATGCCGATGCTGCACGAAACCGTGGTGACCGACGGCATCGCCTCGATGCCGCATGCCATGTCGATCCCGGTTCCGGCTGGCCAAACCGTCGAGCTGGCGCCCGGCGGCTATCACGGGATGCTGATGGGCCTGACCGCGACACTGGCCGAAGGCGACAGTTTCACGGTGACGCTGAGCTTCCAGAATGCGGGCGAAGTTGCCGTCAATGTCGAGGTTTTGTCTCTGCGGGCGGAGGGTCCAGATTGCGACGACGCCAACTGATCCTTGGTCTGGGAGGCGCGAGCGGTGCATTGGCCTTCACGCTCGGCCTCGGCTGGTTGCAAAGCCGCGGCCGCGCGCAGCCGCCCGCCGCGCTTCTGCCACTGCCCATCGGCGAGATGGGCTTTGCCCTGACCAACCATCGCGGTGAACCGGTGCGCCCGGCAGACTGGATCGGCCGCCCGACCATGGCCTTCTTCGGCTTCACTTGGTGCCCCGATGTCTGCCCAACCACCCTCAGCGACATCTCGGGCTGGCTGGATGAGCTCGGGCCCGACGCCGACCGGTTGAACACCGTCTTCATCACCGTCGATCCCGAACGGGATACACAGCAAGTTCTGGCCGACTACCTGGCAAACTTCGATCCACGGATCACCGGCCTGACCGGCTCGCTGGCCGAGGTCGAACGCGCCGTCGCAGGCTTCCGCGCCCGGTTCGAAAAGGTGCCCCGCGACGGGGATTACACCATGGACCACACCGCCGGTGTGTTCCTGTTCCGCGCCGATGGGCGCTTTGCCAGCATCATCGACTACCACGAGGACCGCCGCTTCGCCCTGCCGAAGATCCGCAGGGTTCTGACCTGACAGCCACACCTGTTTTTCCGGAGAGCCACATGACCAACACACCCCTTCTGACCCGCCGCACGATGCTGCTGTCCGGCCTCGCCGTCGCGACTTTCGCGGCCAGTCCGGTGCGCAGCGCGGGCCCGTCGATCCATGTCGTCAAGGGAACCGGCTGCGAATGCTGCAACGCTTGGGTCGCCTATCTTCGGGACGAGGGTTTCACCGTGACGGACGAGGAGCGCTACGGCACGCTCCTGATGACCTACAAGGCCGAAGTGGGTGTGCCTCAAAGAATGATCTCCTGCCACACAGGGATGATCGAGGGCTATGTGCTCGAAGGCCATGTCCCTGCGGCCGATATCAGGCGCCTGCTTGAGGAGCGGCCGGATGCGATCGGGCTTGCCGTTCCAGGGATGCCCTATGGATCGCCCGGGATGGGACCTGAAAGTCAGCGTGAGGCCTACGACGTCCTGCTGATCGGCCGCGATGGCTCAACCGAGGTCTTCACCCGCTATCTGGCCGCCTGACAATTGTTTTGGCCGTGCTTCATGCCGCCTTCGGCCAACGGCGATGCAGGTTGTCGAAGAAGACGGCATGGGTGTGGTGGGGCCCGTGTTCTGACAGGTGGAGATAATCGGCGGGCAGGTCAGGAAGGTCGTTCCGCAAGATCGTCTGATCGTTCGCGGGCCAGAGGCGCAGCACCGCAACGAGACCAGCCGCACCGATGAGCGCCGTGACGCACAGACCGGGCACCGGCGCCGATCCCGCCGGCCAGCGGGTAGGTGACCAGCCAGCAGGCGAGCGAGAGGGCGAAGCTGCCATTCATGATGACCTTAGCGACTGACCGCCTTCTAGAGTGAGAGGAGTGCCGGTTTCCCGGTGACGGGTTGAGGGTCGGGAGAGTGGCTTCCGGCGCCTGTCACGGGAGATAGCCGATGGGCGTTGTGGAAGTTCTGGATTCGGTCGCACCGGCGCGGGCCGGTGGCTGGAAGGTGGATGTGAGCCGGGGTGAGCGGAACGGGCGGGTGTCGTCCGAATGGTTCAACCGGCCCGATGACGAGCGGTATCTGTCGCTCGATGATCTCTGGGCATCGGTGAAGGGTCGGTCCGAGCGCAGCCGTAGCCGGGTGGTGCAGACGGCGGACATCCGTGTCGAGGCCGCACGCGACAACCCCGAGCGCTTGCACCTGATGCTGCCGAAAGCGCATGAACCCGTCGCTCCAACGCACTGGGCCTTCGGCCAGCTTGCCAGCATCGTCGGCGCACCGGCCTCCTACCTGCGGCAGCTGCCCGCGCCGCTGGCAGGCATCAACCTGCAATACGGCCTGACCAATCACCGCGCCGAGCAGGTGAAGACCTTCGAGACCGAAGATGGTCGCACGGAGTTGCGCGCGGTGACCGGCCCCGACTACGGCCGCATCCATGACCATGAACTGGTCGAGGCGGTGCAGCGCATCGCGGGCAATGGCACGGGTGACACGCGCTGGAAGGTGCCGGGCGTGCTCGACTGGTCGACTGGGGTTTACAACCCCGATGTCGAGATCAGCCGCGACACGACCACGCTCTATGCCTCGGACCGCGACGTCTTCCTGTTCCTCGTCGACGATCACAACCCGATCGAGGCGGGCCGGCTGCCGGATGGCTCTCCTGATCTCTACTTTCGGGGCTTCTATTGCTGGAACTCCGAGGTGGGGGCCAAGACCCTCGGCATGGCGAGCTTCTACCTGCGGGCGGTGTGCCAGAACCGCAACCTCTGGGGCGTCGAGGATTTCCAGGAGATCACGATCCGTCATTCCAAGTACGCCGCGTCTCGCTTCGCCCACGAGGCGGCCCCGGCGCTGACGCGGTTCGCCAATTCCTCGCCGCAGGGGTTCGTGAACGGCATCAAGGCTGCGCGGCAGCAGATCGTCGCGCGGACGGACGAGGACAGGGATGACTTCCTGAGGAAGCGTGGCTTTTCGAAAGCCGAGTCGGGCAAGATCATCGAGAAGGTGCTGATGGAAGAGGGCCGCCCGCCGGAGTCGATCTTCGACTTCGTGCAGGGCATCACGCGGCTTGCCCGCGACAAGACCCAACAGGATGCCCGGCTCGACATGGAAGGGCGCGCCAAGAAGCTCCTCGACCGGGTCGGCTGACGTAGACCCCGACATAGCGACCGCCTGCATCTGCGGCGGTCGCACTTCCCCCTTCAACAAGCACGCCACTAGCTCCGCCCCGAAAGGGCAGGGGGTTCCGGTGCGTGCAATTCAACGAGACCCCCATGACCCCCCAGGAAGAAACCGTCATCCTCGAGGCCCGCGACATCCTCGGCCGCTATCTCAGCCAGAACCCGGTCATCGGCAGCTGGCAGGCGCTCATGGACTATTGCGCGCTGACCGTCCGCGGCCCCATCGAGCGTTTCCACGTCCTCTATCTCGACCGCAAGAACCGCATCATCTCCGATGAGCTTCTCTCGACCGGCACGGTCGACCATGTCCCGGTCTATCCGCGCGAGGTAATCAAGCGAGCGCTGATGCTGAACGCCAGCGCCTTGATCCTGATCCACAACCACCCCTCGGGCGATCCGACGCCGTCGGAGGCCGATCTCAGCATGACCAAGGAAATCCAGAAGGGGTGCAGGTATCTCGGCCTAACGCTGCACGACCACATCATCGTCGGCGCCGGGACGGAGCTGAGCTTGCGGGCGGTCGGCAAGCTCTGACGCGTCTTTCCGACCTGGCACCGCCGCCCCTTCGAGGAAGAGGGCGGCGGTTTGGTCTTTGACGGATGAGGCGGGGAGAGAGGCTTCCCGCGCCGTCGGAGATACTCCCATGTTCGACCTGCCCTTGCCGATCCACCCGACCGCCCACGCGCGGGGCATCCCGCCGCATTTTCCCTCGGGCGAGGCTGACCCCAGTCACCCCTTCGCCCTGACCCTGTCGCGCCGCACACCGGCTGATCTCATGTCAGGCCGCGCCGCCCCGCTGGTCCTCGCCCGCTTTGCGACGTTGGGTGAGGCCATGCTGAGGGCGATCGACCATGCCGAAGGGATCGCCCCTGACGCCGCGCCCCAGCTTCTGGCGATCCTCGATCGCGACGAGCGCCTTGTTCTGGCCGGGGCCGCCAGCGACCACGCCGTCGCCTGGTGCCACCCGGTAACGAGCGCGGTCGAGGCGAGGGGCGTGGTGACCGAGGCGAGCCAGCTGCGCGCGCAAGCCGGCTGCGCGGCCGCCTGGGGTGAGGCCGATCTGGCGGTTCGGCTGCGCCACCGCGCCGATCTTCTGGACGGGCGTCTCGTCGACCCGCTCTGGCGCGCTTTCGCCGCCCGGGCGCTGCAACTCGCGGCGTGACGCCCGAGAGGCAGAGGCGGGCAGGGGGGATTTGGAGCTTGTCCGGGGGAGAGAGATCGCCCGGCCCGGCTCTGATCCCTTCCCCTTACCGGAGACACCCGATGACCCTGAGTGAACCCACCCTCGCGCCCCCGATGGCGCCCTCGACCGTCGACATGGCACAGATCTTCGCGGCCCATGCCGAGCGTGCCGCTCGGATCGAAGCGCTACGCCCCGGCAACAAGGACCGCCTCTTCGATGGCCTCATGGCCGCTGGCATCACCCATGTCACCGTGACCTTCGACGGTGCAGGGGACAGCGGCCAGATCGAAAGCATCGGCGCATGGTCCGGCGAGACCGCCGTTGATTTCCCCGCGACCGAGATCGCCTATGCTGCGCTGACCTGGGACGACCCCGAGGTCGAGATGCGGCAGCTCTCGCTGGAGGATGTCGTCGAGCAGCTGGCCTACGACTTCCTCTCCGACACCCATGGCGGCTGGGAAAACAACGACGGCGCCTGGGGCGAGTTCTGCTTCGACGCCGCGGCCCGCTGCATCCACCTCGAGTTCAACGAGCGCTTCACCTCGTCCGAACTCTACACGCATGATTTCTGAGGGGGCGGCGATGGCACATCCCTATCACCACGCGCTGTCCTCAGTGAAAAAATGGGGCGGCACGGTCGACTGCTACTTGGCCGTGCATACTTGGTTCGACCAGAGCAAGGAGATCACTGCGGACTTCCGGCACCGGGCGCTGCGCCACCATGCCGAGGGCATCTTCATGGCCGAGACGATTTTCGGGGCGACCCTCACGCTCTCGACCGGGCGCATCATCCCGACCCGCTGGGTCGGTGAGCAGCATGTGAAGGAAGATCTCGGTTTCATCCCGAGTTTCGCTGACTGGGTAAAGGCCATCCGGCCCGAGCCTTGGATGGGCCGGTCGGCGCGGATCGAGGCGCTGGTCGATCCGTATCTCGCCTCGCCCGTGGTCGAGGTCGCCTGACATGACTGACCCGGCCTATCAGCGGCTCGGCTTGCCCGCGACGGCTTCGCCCTACACCGTCCTGCGGTCAGCAGTCCGGGCGCTTCATCCCGACACGCGCGCCGTTCGCGGCTTCCGGGCAGCGCGCAAGCGCTTCTATCAGCAGATGCTCTGCGCGCATGCCGCGCGACAGGCGGCGGGCGACGATCCGGACAGCTGATCGCTCCCAACCACCCCTTCATCCTGACACAGCGCCCGGCCGCTCGGCCGGGTCTTCCCCATTCAGGAGGTCCCCATGGCGGATTACTTCACCCATTTCTCGTGCCTGATCGATGTCGGCACCCCCGACAAGGCTGCCCGCGCGCTCGCGCTGTTCCAGAGCTTGCGCGAAGCCGATCAGGGCGCCGACGACCCGGAGGTCACGGGCTTTGATCTCGTGCGCCAAGATGCACCCGAGGGCAGCACCCTCTGGATCCATGGCGATGACCACGGCGATGTCGATGCGGTCATCCGTTTCGTGCTGCGCCTTGCCGAAGAGCTCGACCTCACCGGTCTCTGGGGGTTCCAGTATGCTCTGACCTGCTCCCGACCCCGCCTCGACGCCTTCGGCGGTGGCGCGCATGTCATCGACCTCGGCGCGCGCAAATCCGTCGGCTGGACGAGCAGCCAGGAATGGCTGGCCGCCGCGCTCAACGGGGAGGACGCACATGCCTGAGATCATCTGCACCACCGTCTACCAGTTCCCCGAACTCTCGGATGCGGCCAAGGAAAAGGCGCGCAGCTGGTATCGCGAACTCGGCCCCCACGACGACTGGTGGGACGCGGTCTATGAAGATTTCGAAAGGGTCTGCGAGATCCTCGGCGTTCGCTTTAAGACCACGCCCGTCCGCCTGATGGGCGGCGGCACGCGGGCAAAGCCCTGCATTTGGTTCTCCGGGTTCTGGAGCCAGGGCGACGGGGCCTGCTTCGAGGGCTACCTTAGCCATGCCAAGGGTGCGGCCGCGCGCATCCGCGACTACGCGCCCCAAGACGCGACGCTCCATGGAATCGCCGACCGCCTGCAGGCCATCCAGCGGCGAAACTTCTATCAGCTCGCTGCCGAGGTCAGCCACCGCGGTCGCTACTACCACGAATACACCATGGCCGTTGACGTCACGCGGGACAGCCCGACCTGGCAGCCGCCGACCGAGGATGCGGAGGAGATCGTGACCGAAGCGCTGCGTGATCTGGCCCGCTGGCTCTACCGCCAGATTCAGGCTGAATACGACCACCTCACCTCGGACGAGGCCGTCGAGGAGGGGATCATCGTGAACGAGTACACTTTCACCGAAGCCGGGCGCAGGTTTGGGTGAGAGCGCGGGCAGTTCATTTGAGCTTTACAAGCAGGCCATATGATCTATATTCAGGCCAATGGAGGACGCCATGTACGTTGCTGAGAAAATCCGGGAACCCGCAAAGGTCAACGCCGTCGCGTTGAAGGCCTACGCGCGCGTGGCTGATGCCTGGGGTCTCAGCCTCAAGGAAGCGGCAG
>CALEZJ010000380.1 GCA_937927885.1 uncultured Paracoccaceae bacterium
ACTGGGAGGACGACCGGGCCGAGCCACGGGCCAACCGGCTTCAGATGCTGGCGGGGTGTCTGGGGGTGTCGCTGCGCTGGCTGATGACCGGCGAGGGCGAGGATCCGCCGCTGGCAAGCGGGACTGCGGCGGCGCTGCCCGCGTCGGTCGCGGCGCAACTGGGCAACGAGGTGCGCGCTCTGCGTGCGCAGCTTCTGGCGACCTGCGAGGGGTTGGAGCGGCTGGAACGGCGGTTGCGGTCTTCGGCGAGCGAGGCGCAAGATGACTGATGAAACCCGGTTGAAGCGCCTGCACATGCGTTCGATCCGGCGCGGCATCAAGGAGATGGACCTGATCCTGGGCGCCTTTGCCGCGTCGCGGTTGCCGGGGCTCGATGCGGCGGCGCTCGATACCTACGAGGCCCTGCTGCAGGAAAACGACCATGACCTCTATGCCTGGGTCACGGCGCGGATCGGCGCGGGCGGCGGGCAGGGGCGGGGGCCAGCGGCGTATGGTGCGCTGCTCGACGCCATCGCCACCCATGCGGCGGGGGCGCTGGCGCGCTGAGCGGTTGCGCAGCAGAAAGGCCGGGCCCGAGGCCCGGCCTTTTGCAAGGTCAAGAACTCACTTGCTGGGCGCAGGCGGAGCGACCGGGGCCGGCGCAGGGGTCGAGGCATTGACGGTAATCGTCGCCTGACACGTGCTGGAGCCGAAGGTGCCGACCCAGATGTCATAGCGCCCGGCGACGGCATCGCCGATGGTGATGCGCGGGTGCAGGCTGTCCGAGTCGTCGTTGAACAGCCAGTTGGTGCCGGGGTCGTTGACCAGAAGCGTCTCGTCGCACTGGCCGGTCACGCTGATGTCCAGCGTCGACACCACGCCCTGCGGGTCGAAATACAGCGTGAAGTCCGGGGCCTGGGCAACATAGCCATGGGCGTCATAGCCGCACTGGTTCGAGAACATGCTGATCGAGCCACCCGCGACGACCGAGCGCTGTTCCGTCTGCCCGGCGGTCAGGCGCAGTTCGGCGCCGCCCAGCGACCAGTCGGGACAAACCGGCGCCGGGGGGGGCGGCGGGGGCGGGGGAGGAACCGATCCGGCACCCGGGAAGGGTTCGGCGATCAGCGTCGCCTGGATTGGCCGCCAAAGGTCCCGATCCACAGGTCATAGCGCCCGGAAATCGCGTTCGCCAACCGCAGGCGCGGCGACAGAGTGCCGTCGGAATCGTCGTTGAAATGCCATTGCGCGCTGGCATCGTTGATCAGCAGGGTGGTGTCGCAATCCGACTGCACGCGGAATTCCAGATCGCGGCCCATGTTGCGCGCATCATAGGTCAGCGAAAACGAGGGCGCCGCCGTCACCCGGCCCACGCCCGGCACGCTGGGACAGGCGGTCAGGTCCACCGCCCCGCCCGCGTAGGTCGGGAACTGCTGGGGCACCCAGGCGGTATCGGCGTCGGTGGTGATCGGAATGCCATTCAACTGCCACTCGGGGCATTGCTGGGCCATGGCCGAACCCGCCGTCAACACGGCAAGGGCAACGCCCGCCGTGGCGATCAGTGTCCCCGACTTGAGCGAGTGGAAAAGTGACATGGTTGGCTCCTGAATGAAAAGCGTTGTAAGGCGAAGCGTGGAGCGTCAAGGGGGGGTCAGTCAAGTCTCTTGCCCGACAAGGATTTGCGGGCAATCGGGGGCCTTCCTTCAACAGTCCGGGCGTTTCGGGGATTTGTCGGCGCTGCGCGGTGAACGGTTCAATAAGACCAGAAAGAAAGTTGGGAACATGGGGGGCTGGGCGGCCCCCTTGAGGCCTGACCGCTGTCTTCAGAACGACTCGACGATCAGGCGAGCGTTGCAGGTCGCCGTGCCCACGGTGCCGACCCAGACGTCATACTGACCACTTGGAGCCCGGCTCAGCCGCATTGCAGGGTTGAGGCCGTCGGTATCGTCGTCGAAATACCACTGGCCATCCGAAGCATTGACCAGCATCACCGTGTCGCAATCGGCCTCGACCCGGAAATCCAGTTGGCGCCCCATTCCCAGATCATTGTACTGAATTGTGAAATCCGGGTTCTGCGCGACATACCCCTGGCCGGGGACGCTGCCGCATCCCTGCAAGTTGATCGACCCGCCCGCGACGACCGAACTGGATTGCGCACTCCAGACCGACTCGGCGGTATAGGTCAGACTGGCGCCACCCCCGACCGAGGGACAGCTTTGTGCCAGGGCTGCGGCAGGTAGCGCGAGGATAACGGAAACGGCAAGAAAGGGCTTCGGGTCGAGCATCTCAGGCAACTCCGTTCCAAGGGGCCAAACCTCGCCTCTGGCGATGGGCGGTCCGATTGCGACGAGTGGCTCAGGTCAGTCAGGCAGAAACCGAGAAAAAAGGTGCGGCCCGCCACGCTGTCGCAGGCGGGCCGTCGCAGGATCAGAAGGATTCGACGACCAGCCGGGCGTTGCAGGTCGCCGGGCCCAGGGTGCCGACCCAGATGTCGTATTGGCCGCTGGGGGCGCCCGACATGCGGATCGCGGGATTCAGTCCGTTGGTGTCGTCGTTGAAGTACCACTGGCCATTGGCGGCATTGACCAGCAGCACGGTGTCGCAATCGCCCTCGGCGCGGATTTCCAGCGCGCGGCCCATGCCCAGATCATTGTATTGCATGGTGAAATCCGGGTTCTGCACGACATAGCCCATGCCGGGAACACTGCCGCAGGCGCCCAGATCCAGGTTGCCGCCGGCAATCACCGACGACGCCTGAGGGACCCAGACGGATTCGGCGGTGTAGTTCAGCGGCGAGCCGCTGTTGGCATAGCTCGGGCAGGCCTGGGCCGAGGCGATGGCAGGCAGGGTGACGGCAACAAGACCGGCCATCGCGGCTTTGAGAAAGGTGTTCATGGGAAACTCCAGTTAGAACGCCCGATGCTTTGCACGCGCCCGAAAACCGGTCAATTGCGTTTCAGAGGCGTGAACGCTTTGTGATTGCAGAGAAACCGGACCACCCGGAGAATAGACGCAATAGACCGATTCGGCGGTATAGGTCAGACTGGCGCCTCCCCCGACCGATGGACAGCTTTGTGCCAGGGCTGCGGCAGGTAGCGCGAGGATAACGGAAACGGCAA
>CALEZJ010000381.1 GCA_937927885.1 uncultured Paracoccaceae bacterium
GTTGTAGCCCTGCGTTCCCTGCTGTGCCGAGGCCCCGATCACCACATCCTCGATCCGCGCCGGGTCGAGCCCGCTGCGCGCCAGCGCCTGTGCCGCGGCAAAACCCGACAGCGCGGGTGCCTCGGTGTCATTGAACGCGCCGCGGAACGCCTTGCCAATGGCGGTTCTGGCAACCGAGACGATCACTGACTCGCGCATGTGCTGTCCTTTGCTTCGACGGTCCCGGTAACGATCCGGGTCCGCCAATCCTGCGCCGCGCCGCCTCGGCGGGGCATCGTCTGACAAGACTAGGAATTGACACTTCCCCAGACTAGATTGACACATTGTTGAAAATTCGACGTCAAGAAGAATTTCAATTGACGTGCTGTCGAATATTCGTCACCTTGTTCAAACGACCGGAGGCGGACGCGAGTCGTCCGGGTCGACAAGGAGGACATACGATGCTTGACACCTTGCAACCCGGCCACGGGCAGGGGGCGAGCCTGTCGGAAACCGTGCAGCGGATTTATGATCTGCTGACGAACGGCGGCGCGCTTGGCGATTGCGTTGAACTTATCCGGCGGGAATTGTCCGCTGATCGCGCGGAACTGTCGTCCCTGGCACGCGAGGGGCGGGACTCTGCCGCAGCACGGCTTCTGGCCAGCATCGGCCAGTCCCTGCCGGGCCTCCAATCCGAACGCCTCGATATCGAGGCAAGCCACCGCGAACAGCCCAACCGGTTGCGCCTGTCACTTTGGCGATACGAGGGTGACCCGTTCTCACCCGCGGATCTGGGTATCGCCCAGGACCTGCTGCGCCATCTGCACCGCGCGCGCGCGCTGACCGCACGGCTTGGCCTGCAAGCGACCGAGGCGGGCATCTATTCATCGGTGCTGGACCGGCTGGCGGTGGGGGCGATCTTTCTGGATGCACGGGGCCAGATCCTGCGGCGCACCGGGCTTGCTGCGGAACTCCTGACCCAGCGCGACGGCCTGCGTGAAATTCGTGGGGCGGTGGCTGCGACCTCGGGGGCGGACGACCGGCGACTGCAAGGCGCCATCCGCGCCGTTCTGGATCCGCGTGGCACCGAGCCCGTGCAGCCTGTGACACTGGTGGTCAGTCGCACCGAAGGCGGGTTCGGGCTGGGGTTGATTGTGCAGCCGCTGGCGCAGGGCCCCGGCGACCCTGATGATGCTGTGGCGGTCATCCTGATCCGTGATCCCGACCGTGGAGGCACGCCGGAAAAGGCGATGCTGCGCGTCCTGTTCGACCTTACCCCGGCCGAGGCCGAACTTGCACGCAACCTGACCCTTGGTGCTTCGCTCGACGAGGCGGCGGCGGCACTGTCGATCAGCCGCAACACCGCGCGGGCGCATCTGCGGGCCATCTTTTCCAAAAGCGGCATCACCCGGCAAACCGAGATGATGCGCCTGATGCTGAGCAGCGCCGCCATGCTGGGCCAGGGCATCGGCACCGCCGCCTGAGGCGGCGCCTCGCCGCGAATACAAACGCGGGCGCCCGTCAGGACGCCCGCGCGCGCATTCGCGCAGCGTCAGATGGAATAGCCACCGTCCACACGGATCACCTGCCCGGTGACAAAACCCGCGCGCTCGTTTGCGGCCAGAAAACAGACCGCTTCTGCGATATCCTCGGGCTGGCCGACACGGCGCAGCGGCGTAGCCTGTGCCGCGGCGGCCAGATAGGCCTGATCCACCTGCCCCAGCCGTTGCAATTCCAGATGCTGACCGGCCTCGATCAAGCCCACCGCAACGCCGTTCGCGCGTACGCCAAAGCGACCTTCCTCCTTGGCGATGCCGGTCATCAGTGCTGTGACTGCGGCCTTTGGCACCACAGACAGCGCGTCCTGCGTGGCATAGCGGAACTGCGCCGTGCTGACACATGCGACCAGATTGCCACCCGAGGCGCGCAGATGCAGGAGGGCGGCATGGACCGCGTGAAAGAACCCCATCGTATCCTGCGCCAGATGCGTCTGCATCTGTGCGGGGGTCATGCGGCTGATGTGAAGCTGTGGCACGAGCGGCCCGGCGGCATAGACCAGCGTGCCGATGGCACCAAACTCGGCGAGCGTGGCCTTGATGGCGCTAGCGGCGCTGGCGGCCTCGGCCAGATCCGCCTGCAGGGTCAGAGCGCGCCGACCGGCCAGCGCCACATCGGCGCTGGCAATCTCTGCCCCGGCCTGATTGCCGCGCCATGTCAGCGCGACATCCCAGCCATCCTGCGCCAGCTTGCGGCAGATAACCCGTCCGATGCCGCCGCTGCCACCCAGAACCAGGGCAGCACCCGCGCGCACCGTCATGCCGCCACACGCAGGCCGGGCGGGTTGCCCTTGAGCACTTTCGCACGCTGATTGCGCGGATCCAGCCCGGCGATCACCGCCAGTTGCTGCGCCGTCGGCACCGGAGTTTCGCCCATCCCCGGCGCAGCCAGCAGCGGAAAGCCCGTCTGCGCCTGCACCTGCGCCAGGCTGACCCCCGGATGCAGGCTGATCACCTGCGCGGCGTGGTCCGGCCCGTTGAAATCCATCACACAGAGGTCCGTGACCACGCGGCCGATGTCGGGCATGCGCGGTTGGGTCCCTTCGGGCCAATGGCGACTGGTGAAGCCGATCGAACAAACCACATCCACCTCGCCCGCAACAAAGACCCGGGGTGAATGCGCGGGAACCAGCACCGAATTGCGGTGGCTGATCGAATTCCCGGGAAAGCCCCGGCAGCCCAGCATCTGGACCTTTGGCTGCGCGAAATCGCCCAGCGCCGAAATGTTCATCT
>CALEZJ010000382.1 GCA_937927885.1 uncultured Paracoccaceae bacterium
GGGTCCACCGTCTGGTAATCCGAACAATAGATCTCGATCCGGTGCCCGTCCGGGTCGCGCACATAGAGGAAAAACGCGTTCGAAATCCCGTGCCGCCCCGGTCCCCTCTCGATATTCGCCAGATAGCCCGTGGTGCTCATCAGATCCAAAAGGTCGATGATGTTCAACGGCGTCGGCACCCAGAACGCCGTGTGATGCAACCGCGGCCCCGTGCCATTGGTAAAGGCCACGTCATGCACCCCGCCCTTGCGGTGCATCCAGGCCGCCCACAGCCGCCCCGTCTCGCTGTCCTCGGTGTATTCGGTCACCCGGAACCCGATGGAATTGTAAAACGCGACCGAGGCATCCACGTCCGAGGCGAACATGTTGAAATGATCGATCCTCAGCGGCCTGACCCCCTTGTAAAGCCTGTAGCTCTGGTGGATCGGCGCCAGCCGGTCCATGCGCACATAGAATTCCAGCGGAATGCCAAAGGGATCGCGCGTGCGCAGACACCGCCTGATGAAAGGCCGCTCGACCCAGGCCACCGGCAGCCCCTGCGCGACAAACCACGCGGCGGCCCTGTCCAGATCGGGCTCGTCATAAAGCTTGAACCCCAGAACGCCGACCGACGGCACCTCGGCCTGAACCAGCGCGACGCAATGGTGCCCGCGCTCTTCCATCGCGCGCAGCCAGATCACCCCGTCACCCTCGCCCGTGACCTGCAACCCCAAGGTATCGACATAAAAGGCGCGCGAGGCCGCCAGATCGCGCACGCGGTATTCGACATGGGACAGCCGCACGATGTTGAACGGCGGATACAGGTTCGGCGCGGGCACGGGCATCGGGAACTCCGGTTCGTAGGGTGGGGTTCAACCCCACCTTACAGGGGGAAAATCACATTGACCTGTCCGGTCCCGGACGAGGGGAAATAGGGCGTCACCACTTCGCAGCGCCCTTCATAGGCATCCCAGCCCAGGGCGCCATAGAGCATCGCCGTGTCATGCATCGCCCCCTCGCCCGAACAATGCCGCGCGTAATCGCCCAGCATCTTGAGGAACGTCGCATGGTCGCCGCGCTGCCACATGTCCAGCACCATCAGATCCACCTGCCGGTTGAATTCGCTGGAAATGGTAAAGGTGCCGTTGTTCGGCGCATAATCGCGGTTCGACCAGATCTTGTGGCTGAGGGACCCCGAGGCGACCAGCAGCACCCGGCTGTCGCTTTCCTCGACCGCCGCGCGGATCGCCTGACCGATGATGCGGCTCTCCTCATGGTCATGCACCGTGCAATAGGCCGCGACCGAGACCACCTTCATCGCATGCTCGCGCGCCATGAAATGCATCGGCACCAGCGTGCCATATTCGAGATCCAGACTGTCGAGGTGATGCGCCAGCGTGTAGACGCCCAGTTCGGTGGCCTTGGCCGCAATCGCATCGCCCAGTTCCGGGTTGCCCGCGTGATCATAGGGCATGTCGCGGATGAACTGGGGAAACTCGGACGAGGTCAAAAGCCCTTTGAACCGCGCATTGGCGTTGATGTGAAACCCCGCATTCACCAGCCAATGCGTGTCGCAGATCACCACGGTATCCACGCCCAAGGCCTTCGCGCGCCGCGCGATCTCCAGATGCCCGTCGATGGCCGACTGGCGCGTGCCTTTCAGCCGCCCCTCCTGTTCCGACATCTGCAAGGTCGGAACATGCGTCATCTTGGCCGCCAGAACGATCCTGCCCATGATCCCCCCTCAGGCGCCCAGCCGCTGGATCTTGTGCGGACCCAGCGCAAAGGCGGTGTTCTTCGTCTCCATGTAGAAATCGAACGACCAGTCGCCGCCGTCGCGCCCGATGCCGCTGGCCTTGACCCCGCCAAAGGGGGTGGGCAGGTGGCGCACGTTCTCGCTGTTGACCCAGATCATCCCGGCCTCCAGCGCGTCGCTGACGCGCAGCGCGCGGGCCAGATCACTGGTCCAGACATAGCCGGTCAGCCCGTAGTCGACGCCGTTCGCAATCGCCAGGGCCTCGGCCTCGTCCCTGAAGGTGATCGAGGTCAGGAAAGGGCCGAACACCTCTTCCTGCGCGATGCGCATCTCGGGGCGCGCGCCGGTGAACAGCACCGGGCGCAGGAACCAACCCCGATCGCCCAGCCGCTCGCCCCCGGCAGCACAGACCGCGCCTTCCCCCCGGCCGATCCCGACATAGGACATCACCTTGTCGAAATGCACCTTGTGGATCAGCGGCCCCACCTCGGTCGCGGGGTCCAGCGGGTGGCCGACCTTGATGCGGTTGACGCGGTCCACCAGTGCGGCATGGAACCGCTCGGCAATTCCCTCCTGCACCAAGAGGCGCGAGGACGAGGTGCAGCGCTCGCCATTCAGCGAATAGATCATGAAGATCACCGCATCCAGCGCGCGGTCGAAATCGGCGTCGTCAAAGACGATCACCGGGTTCTTGCCGCCCAGCTCGAAATGCACCCGCTTCAGCGTCGCCGCGCCCTGCCGCATGATCTGGCTGCCGGTTTTCGACTCGCCGACAAAGGCGATGGCCTTGATGTCCGGGTGTTCCGTCAGCGCGCGCCCCGCCTCTTCGCCCAAGCCATTGACAAGATTCAAGACCCCGTCCGGCAACCCGGCATCCCGCGCGATTTCCGCCAAAAGGCGCGCCGTCAGCGGGCTGAATTCGGCGGGCTTGTGCACGACCGTGCAGCCCGCTGCCAGCGCCGGCGCAATCTTCCACGACGACAGCATGAAGGGCGTGTTCCAGGGCGTGATCACCCCCACCGGGCCAATCGGCTTGCGGCTGGTGACATTCAACTGCCCC
>CALEZJ010000383.1 GCA_937927885.1 uncultured Paracoccaceae bacterium
TTCATGATGTTGGGCAGGCTGGCATAGCGCGGCTCGTTCAGGCGCAGGTCCACGGTGATGATCGCGGGCAGGGCCACCTCGACCACCTGAAGACCGCCATCCACCTCGCGCGTCACGCGGGCCTTGCCGCCCTCGACCGCCAGTTCGGACGCAAAGGTGCCCTGCGACCAGCCCAGCAGCGCCGCCAGCATCTGGCCGGTGGCGTTCATGTCGTTGTCGATGGCCTGCTTGCCCGCCAGCACCAGGCCCGGCTCTTCGGCCTTGACCACGGCCGCCAGCAGCTTGGCCACGGCGAGGGGCTCGATATCGGTGTGCACGTCATCCGCCGCGACGATCAGGATGGCCCGGTCCGCCCCCATCGCCAGCGCGGTGCGCAGGGTTTCCTGCGCCTGCTTGACGCCGATCGACACCGCGACGATTTCCGAGGCGATGCCCTTTTCCTTCAGCCGGATCGCCTCTTCGACGGCGATCTCGTCAAAGGGGTTCATCGACATCTTTACGTTGGCCAGGTCGACGCCGGACCCGTCCGCCTTGACCCGGACCTTCACGTTATAGTCAATCACCCGCTTCACGGGCACCAGGACTTTCATGGGCGAAACTCTCCCTTGCTGGCGGCGCGCGCGACTTGGCAGCGGCCGGATGAATGTTGCCGATTTCCTAGCCGCATTGCGGCGCGATAGACAGGGAAAAAACGACATGTGGCGGGGCGGGGACGCCGCGTCCTTTGCCTGCCAAAGCTGTCGGCCTGCAAACGGTTCAGCGGTTGGCGCCTGGCACCCACAGGACATCGCGCGCGCCGTCGTCGTTCGCCGCCCGGCTGGCGACAAAGAACCAGTCCGACAGCCGGTTGAGATAGCGCACCGCGGCCGGATTGACGTCACCGTCGCGGGCCAGTGCCACGGCCAGGCGTTCGGCCCGGCGGCTGACGGTGCGGCACAGGTGCAGATGCGCCGCCAGCGCCGACCCGCCCGGCAGCACAAAGCTGCGCAGGGGCGAGAGGCGGGCGTTCATCGCGTCGATCTCGGATTCCAGCCGGTCGACCTGCGCCTGCACCATCCTGAGCGGCGGGTAGGGGGCCGTCGCGTCCCCCGCCAGATCCGGGCGGCACAGATCGGCGCCCAGATCGAACAGGTCGTTCTGGATGCGCGCCAGGGCGGCATCCATCTCGCCCGCCGCATGAAGCCGGGCGAGGCCCAGCGTGGCGTTCGTCTCGTCGACGGTCCCGTAGGCTTCGACGCGCAGGTCATCCTTTGGCACCCGCGTGCCATTGCCCAGGGCGGTGTCACCCTTGTCGCCGGTTCGGGTATAGATGCGGTTCAGGACGACCATGTCAGCCCCGCGACCGCAGCCAGGCAAAGCCCACGATCAGCACGACCGCGACGAATTGTGCCGCCAACCGCCAGCGCATGATGCGGTTGGCGTTGCGGCGGTTGAACTCGCCCCCCCGGGCGAAACTGCCGATCCCGAACATGAGGATCGCCAGCACCACGATCGAGGCGATCGCGGCGAGGATGAAGAGGGGATCGTTGAGCAGCATGCTGGCCTCCGGCAGGGTAACCCTGACTTAGCGCGCCGGACGCAAAACGCCAGTGTCCGTTTCGTCGCGGCGCTAGCCGCGGGCGAGAAACCGCATGAGCAGCCGGTCCGGCACCAGCCGCACCAGCCAGGCGCTGACCGCCGAGGGCAGTGTCACGGTATAGCGCGGGCGCGGGTTGGGGTGGTCGAGGGCCTTGATCAGCACCCGGGCAACCGCCTCGGGGGCCAGTTCCCAGCGATCCTTGGGGCCACCCTGATAGAGGCGTTGCAGCAACCGCCCCTCGTAATCCGCGCGCCGGGCGCTGTTGCGCCAGTCGATCCAGCGTTCGAAATGCGGGATCGAGTTGACGCGGATCCGTGAGGCGATCGGGCCGGGCTGGATCAGCACCACCTTGATCGGCGTGTCGGAGAGTTCCAACTGCAGGATGCGGCTGAGCCCTTCGAGCGCGAATTTCGACGCGCCATAGGCGCCGCGCCAGGGATAGGGCGTAAATCCCAGCACCGAGGAATTCTGCACGATCCGCCCAAAGCCCTGCGCGCGCATCACCGGGATCACGCGGCGGGTCAGGTCGTGCCAGCCGATGACATTCACCTCGAAAATCTCGCGCAGCGCGCCGGGGGGCAGGTCCTCGACCGCGCCGGGGCAGGCATGGGCGCCATTGTTGAACAGCGCATCGAGCCGCCCCCCCGTGGCCGCCAGCACCTCGGCCAGGGCGGTTTCGATGCTGGCCGGGTCGGAATAATCCAGTTGCGGGCTTTCGAACCCCTCGGCGATCAGCCGGTCGCAATCCTCGCGTTTGCGGCAGGCGGCAAAGACACGCCATCCGCGCGCGCGCAGGGCATGGGCGCAGTGATGCCCGATGCCCGAGGAGCAGCCGGTGATCAGGATGGCGCGGGGGAGGGTGGTCATTGAGGGCGCTTTGCCTTGTCCCAGGCGTCGCGTTTCCGATAGAGGGTCGAGGCCGAGACATCCAGTTCCCGCGCCGCCCGCGGGATGGAATCCCCGTGGCGGATCAGCGCGTCCTCGATCACGATGCGCTCGATCTCGGCCAGGGTGCGCCCGGTCAGGTCGCCCAGCGTCAGGGCCGGGCGTTCGCCGTTGTGCGCGACGGGAACCGGACGGTCGCCCAGAAGGTCGGGCGGCAGCATGTCGGCGGTGACCATCGGGCCGTCATGCAGCACAACCACATTGCGCAGGACGTTGATCAACTGGCGCACATTCCCCGGCCAGGGCAGGCTGCGGAACAGGTCGCGCACGCGCGGCGCGATGCCGACGAAATCGCGCCCTTCCTCGCGGGCCATCTGCACCACCAGACGTTCGGCGATCTCGTTCACGTCGTCGTCGCGCTCGCGCAGGGGGGGGAGGTGAATCGGCACCACATGCAGGCGGTAATAGAGGTCCTCGCGGAACCGGCCGCGGCGGACCTCCTCCAGCGGGTTGCGGTTGGTGGCGCAGATGATGCGGACATCGACCTTGCGCGGCTTGGTGGCACCGACCGGGGTGATGGTCGAGGTTTGCAGGAACCTGAGCAGCTTGGTCTGGAGGTTCAGATCCATCTCGCAGATTTCGTCAAGGAACAGCGTGCCCCCGTCCGCCGCCGCCGCTGCCCCCAGCTTGTCCGAGATCGCCCCGGTGAAGCTGCCGCGCAGATGGCCGAACACTTCGGATTCCAGCAGGTCCACGGGGATCGCGCCGCAGTTCAGGGCGATAAAGGGGCCGGCTGCGCGCGCCGATTGCTGGTGGACCGCCTCGGCGCACAGTTCCTTTCCGGTTCCGCTTTCGCCGGTGATGAACACGCTGGCCATCGAGCGCGCCACCGAGCCGATCTTGGCGTAGACCGCCCGCATCGCCCGCGACTGGCCGATGAAGGGGGCCGGCACGCTGGAGTCCGCCGGGCCCTTCGGGTCGGCCGGGCTGTGGCGCAGGGCCTTGCGGGCGTTTTCCACCGCGGCGATGAGGCGCTGGTCGTCGAAGGGTTTGACCAGGAATTCATGGGCGCCTGCGCGCATCATCTCGACCGCCTTGTTGATCGATCCGTTGGCGGTGATGACGATGACCCGGGTCTGGGGCTGGGCCGCCAGCAGGTCGTGCATGACATCGAGTCCGGACCGGTCGGGCAGCATCAGATCCAGCAGGACGACGGTGCTCTTGTGGCGGCGAAAGGCGGCCATCCCTTCGGCCGCGGTGCCGCAGGCGGCCACGGCAAACCCCGCCCGGCCCAGGGCCGCCGCGTAGATCATCTGCAACGAGGGCGTGTCCTCGATCAGCAGGATGGTGTCGGAGGAGGCCGGGGCCGTCATGCGCAGAAGCTGCCCTCGGTCATGGTCAGCGCCTGCAGGACAGAGTCGATTTCGGAGCGCAAGCCTGCGACCAATACGAGGCGCGCCTCGGCCGCCAGATCCGCACCCATGGAATCCAGCCGCCGCGCGAGTTCGGCCAGCCGCAGGGCGCCGACCGTGCCGGCCAGCCCCTTGACCTCATGCGTGGCGCGTGCCGCCTCGGTCGCATCCGCCGAGGCCACCGCGCCATGCAGGCGGGTGAAATCCTCGCGAAGCTGCGCGCACAGGGCCACCCGCAACGAGTCGCCGCCCATCGCAAACAACTGGGCGAGGATCGCGGGATCGATCGCCGGCATCGGGCGTTCTGTCGACCGTGAGTGGATCATATCATCCATAGTTGTTACTTATCACACCGTTAACCACCGCAACACGAGATTGCGGCGGAACAATGGCACAATCAAGGGATGAAACGCGAATTTGACATTCCCAAGGCCCCGCCGTGGCAAACGGCGGGGTCTTTCGTGGCCATGGGTGTTCAGCCCTTGGCGTAGCCCAGGGTTTTCAGGGCCGCGCCGATCTCGTCCAGGATTGCCGGATCGTCGATGGTGGCGGGCATTTTCCACGGTTCGTTGTCGGCGATCTTGGCCATGGTCGCGCGCAGGATCTTGCCCGAGCGGGTTTTCGGCAGCCGGTCGACCACCACCGCCAGCTTGAACGCCGCAACCGGGCCGATGCGGTCGCGCACCAGGGTGACGCATTCCTTGACCACCTCGGCATGCGGGCGGTTGGCGCCCTTGTTCAGGCACAGAAAGCCCAGTGGCAATTGCCCCTTCAATTCGTCCGCGACGCCGATGACCGCGCATTCGGCAACGTCGCGGTGCGAGGCCAGAACCTCCTCCATCGCGCCGGTCGACAGCCGGTGCCCGGCGACGTTGATCACGTCATCGGTGCGCGCCATGATGTAGAGATAGCCATCCGCATCGACATAGCCCGCATCCCCGGTTTCGTAATAGCCGGGGAACTGATCGAGATAGCTTTTTCGGAACCGGGCTTCGGCATTCCAAAGCCCCGGCAGGGTGCCGGGCGGCAACGGCAGCTTGACCGCAATCGCGCCCAGGGTGCCCGGCGCCACCGGATGCCCGCCTTCGTCCAGCACCTGCACGTCATAGCCCGGCATGGCGACCGAGGGGCTGCCG
>CALEZJ010000384.1 GCA_937927885.1 uncultured Paracoccaceae bacterium
CCGATGCGGGTGTCGCCACGCTGCAGAGCATGATCGAGTCGAACAAGGCATCGATGCCGGGCAACAACGAGCTCGACGCCGTGTCGCTCTGGGCAGCCTTCCTCACCGGCAAGGTGGCGATGATCTATTCGTGGCCGCCGTCGGGACGCATGGCCGCCAACTACTCGCAGAGCGCGGCGGCGATCAACGGAATGTGTCCGCGGGCCCCTTTGCGCGAGGGGATGCACAGGCGGCGCAAACCGGTTATGAGGGGCAAAATCCCTGTTGGAGGCTGCCGCCCGTGTTCCGTGTCACCGCCCTCGCCCTGCCCCTGCTGACTCTCGCCCTGCCCGTGCTGGCCGATCCTGTCGATACGCGCACGGCCCGTGACCTGCTGTTTCGCAGCGACCGGGTCGAGGTCGTGCGTCTCGACATGAGCGGTCTCAGCGAGCAGGAAGTCACCGTGCTGACGACTGTGGCCCAGACGCAAAAATACTATGCCGCCATCGCCTTTGCGCCTGACGCGGGGATCATGGCGGAACCGACGGTGATGGCTGCCAATCACCATACGCCCGATTCGGCCCGCGCCGCGGCGGTTGAAGGCTGCGATGCGCGCCGTGGGCGCAACGGCCGGGCCTGCGTCATCGCGCTGGAGGTGCGCCCGACCGGCTGGGAACAGCGCGCCTTGATGCTGTCGGCCGATGCGACCACCGCCTTCAACGACGACTACCGCCGGGGCCGGGGCACGCGCGCCTTTGCCGTCTCGCTGGCCTCGGGACAATGGGGAATCGGTCGCGGCGATGGCGCGGCAGATGCCGCCATAGCGGCCTGCCAGGGCGACAGCACGGTTTCCGATTGTGCCGTGGTAATCGCGGACTGACGAAAAAACATGCGCGCACCGGGGGGTGCGACACTTTTTTGAATTGATCCAAGTCATGGTTCCGGTTCATTCAAAGATGTGAAGATAGCCCAGCTTTGGACGGTGGGGTGGTGAAGCCTTGCCGAGCAGGATGCCAGGAGAAAACCCGTGACCTATGATTCCGCCCTCGACACCGCCCTGCAGCGCCTGCACGACGAGGGCCGCTATCGCACGTTCATCGATATCGAGCGCAAGAAGGGTCACTTTCCCCACGCGATCTGGACCCGGCCGGACGGTACGAAGAAAGAGATCAGCGTCTGGTGCGGGAACGATTATCTGGGCATGGGGCAGCACCCCGTCGTGCTGGCCGCAATGCACGAGGCCCTGGACGCGACCGGCGCGGGTTCGGGCGGGACGCGCAACATTTCGGGCACGACCGTCTATCACAAGCGGCTCGAAGCCGAACTGGCGGATCTGCACGGCAAGGAAGCGGCGCTGGTCTTCACCTCGGCCTATATTGCGAATGACGCCACGCTTTCGACGCTGCCAAAGCTCTTTCCCGGCCTGATCATCTATTCGGATGCGCTGAACCACGCCTCGATGATCGAGGGGGTGCGTCGCAACGGCGGCGCCAAGCGCATCTTCCGGCACAACGACGTGGCGCATCTGCGTGCCCTTCTGGAGGCCGACGATCCCGCCGCGCCCAAGCTGATCGCCTTCGAATCGATCTATTCGATGGACGGCGATTTCGGGCCCATCGAGGCGATCTGCGATCTGGCCGATGAATTCAACGCGCTCACCTATATCGATGAAGTCCACGCGGTCGGCATGTATGGACCTCGCGGTGCCGGCGTCGCCGAGCGTGACGGGCTGATGCACCGAATCGACATCATCAATGGCACCATGGCGAAGGCATTCGGCGTGTTCGGCGGCTATATCGCGGCAAGTGCGAAAATGGTCGACGCGATAAGGTCTTACGCGCCCGGCTTCATCTTTACCACCTCGCTGCCTCCGGCGGTGGCCGCAGGGTGCGCGGCGTCGATCGCCTTTCTCAAGACCGCCGAGGGGCAAAAGCTGCGCGACGCCCAGCAGTTGCACGCAAGGATCCTGAAGACGCGGCTGAAGGCTTTGGGCATGCCGATCATCGACCACGGCAGCCACATCGTGCCGGTGCACATCGGCCATCCTGTGCATTGCAAGATGATCTCGGACATGCTGCTGGAAAACCACGGCATTTTTGCCCAGCCGATCAACTACCCGACCGTGCCGCGCGGCACCGAGCGGCTGCGCTTCACCCCGTCTCCGGTCCACACGCCCAAGGATATCGACGCGCTGGTGCGCGCGATGGACAGGCTCTGGTCGCATTGTGCGCTGAATGGCGCCGAAATGTCCGCCTGACAAAGCCTTGCGCTTCAATTGCTTTTCACGATCTGGTAAAGGTTGTGACAAGAGGCCGTCACAAGGCGACTCGCCCGCTGCTTTTCCCGGCAGGGGCAGGTCCCAGAATCGGCCCGGGCGAGCAGGCGGTAATCAGGGACGGGACGGATGATCTGGCGCAAAGGGCAGCCACCGGCGGCGCAGCACGACGAAGGTCCGCGCGGGTTCGATGACTTCGAACTCAAGCTGGGCGACATCCTGCGCGGCGAAAGGGCCACGCTGGGCAAGTCGCTGCTGGACGTGCAGCGCGAACTTCACATCCGGGCCGCCTATGTCGCGGCGATCGAGAACGGCGACCTGAGCGCCTTTGAAACCCCCAGCTTCGTTGCGGGCTTCGTGCGGTCCTATGCCCGGTATCTGGGGATGGACCCGGAATGGGTCTATGGCCGCTTTTGTGCCGAGCACGGGTTCCAGGTCGCGCATGGCATGTCGGGATTCGCCAATGCCGCCCCCCGGATTCCCCGCTCCAGCCGAGACTCCGAGGTTCCCGGCGGGGCGTTGCGCGGCGTCGGCATGCTGCCTGACCCCGAACCGTTCTGGCGGCGGATCGAGCCCGGGGCACTGGGATCGTTGTCGGTGTTGCTGGCGCTGATCCTGGGTCTGGGATACGCCGGCTGGACGGTCCTGAAAGAGGTGCAGCGCGTTCAGATCGCGCCCGCCGATGTGGTGCCTTCGGTCGTCAGCGACATCAATCCGCTGTCGCCGCACGCGCCGGCCCAGGTGCTGGCGGCGAATGACACCGACCCGCTGGCGGGTCCGCTGGGCGGCACCGGCGCGGTTGCGCCGCCGACGCTGCACGCCACCGAAACGGTCCGCAGCGCCGAGGGTATCGTCCGCGTCGTTCGCCCGCAAGCACTGGACGTCCCGATTCTGGTGCCAAGAGACGGCCCGATTGCTGCGATCAGCGTGCCGTCGAACGCGCAGGCGCCGCTGCCGTCCACCGATGCGGCCGTGATTGCCGCGCTTGCCGAGGCGCAGGAACCCGTCGCCCCGCAGGTGGTCGACAGCGGTCCGGGTCTGGTCGAGATCCTCGCCGTGCGTCCCGCCTGGGTGCGCGTGCGCGGCGCCGATGGCAGCGTGATCTTCGAGCGCGTGCTGGACGCGGGCGAGCGCTATGCAATCCCTGCGACCGAGCGGCCTCCGACGCTGCATGCCGGCAATTCCAGTGCGATCTACTTCCTGGTCGATGGGCAGGCCTACGGCCCGGCGGCACCGGACGCGCAGGTGGTGCGCAACGTCGCGCTGGACACAGCCGGGCTGACCGGTCGCTATCAGGT